>JACQPS010000372.1 GCA_016207445.1 Gemmatimonadota bacterium
CGCCAGCCGCATATACGCGAGCGCAAAACCGGTGTCGGCTGCGGCCGCGCGCTCGTAGGCGGCAGTGGCGCGCTCGAAGCTCGAGCGACGGTACAGGGCTTCGCCTTCCAGGTATGCCTTGAGTGCTGGCAGCGATGCGGTCGTCAGCGTAGCGAGGCCGTGGATCGGCGGCACCTCACCGCCACGCTGTTGCAGGATCGCGCGCACGATCTCGACCGAGAAGCGGTCCACCAGCGCGAGCACGCTGTCGGGCGAACCCTCGACGTGTGCCAGCCCGAGCTTGCTGCCGCTGGCGACGTCGTACACGTCCGCTGCGAGCCGGACACCGCCACCGATCGCAACCGCGCTGCCGACCAGCGCGTAGCGTGCGCCGATGCCGTCGGCCACCTCCAGCGACTGCCGCAGCGCCGGCATGCCCGTCCCTGGAACGTGGTCGCGCCAGCTCGCCAGCACGGTGCGGCTGTCGATGGCGCGCAACCCGGCCACGCCGTCCAGGTTCGTGGCCAGGAGGTCGACCATCCCCTCGCGCCAGACGTCCAGCCCCTCGCCTTTGACGTCGAAGGGCAATACCGCGATGCCGGGCGCCGCCGCCGCGAGCGCCGGCTCCGGGACGTAGCTCTGCCCGCGGTCCTTGATCACCACGTACACCCCGGCGACGCCGAAGAGCAGCGAGAACGCGAACACGCCGCCCAGGATCGCGCGCGCCCAGGTCGGGTGCGGCACCTCGCCCTTCGCCAGCGAGCGCTTGATCTCGGCGACGTCGAGCTCCCAGCGCCCCGGAACCTGGTCCGCCTCCGCCTTCTGAGCGGTCGCCGGGTGCGACTGCACCCACGCCGTCATCACGATGATGGCCAGACCGATGAGGAGCAGGAGCACCGCGACGGGCGAGACCCAGGCGGGGAGGGAGAGCGCGTCGCGCAGCACGCTCGCCACCTGGAGGATCACCCAGGAGACGCCCAGGTAGACCGCGATCACGCGGAACAGGCGGGCCTGCCGCACGCGGGTCCAGAAGCTGGAAGTGCTCATGCGAATTCCGAAGCCAGCGATGAGCTCACGGCCGATCGGAGCCGAGCCGCGTGAGCGCCGCGCGCGCCTGCCGCGCGGGTGCGAAGTCCGGGTCCGCTTCCGCCCAGGCGGTGAGGGCGTACGCGTAGTGGGCGCGGGCCTTCTCGGTTTCCCCCAGCTCCTCGTACAGCGCCCCCAGACGGTAACGGAAGAAGGGGTCGTCCTCGAGCGTGTCCAGATACCGGATCGCCTCCTGCGGCCGCCCGAGCTCCGCATTCAACTCGGCGAGCCACCAGCGCAGGTGCTCGTTCAAGACGGTGCGGGCAGCGTGTCCCACTGCCTCCTGCTGGGCGCGCTGGAGGGTCGGCAGCGCCTCGTCTGGCCGGCCGCGCCTCCACGACCCGTAGGCTTCGAGCGCTCCCGCCACGCCCAGCGCAACGCGCTCCGTGACGGAGTCCGCCGCCGCGTGGGCGCGCTCGGCCTGCGCACGCGCGATGGCCACGGCGCGCTGGTGCTCGGCCCAGCGACGACGGTCGGCAGCATACGCGCCGCTGACCAAAGCCCGCATTAGGGCCCGATCGATTGCCGTGTCGGCGTCGGCGACGGTCAGCGCGTGCTCGAGCTCAGCTGCGGGCAGGAACACGCCCATGCGGTACAGTGCGTAGAAACTCTCTGCGCGGTGTGCAGGAAGCAGGATCGGATCGCTCGAGAGGACCTCGAGCGCGGCGCGCACCTTCCCGCGGTACTTCAGCGCTTCCACCAGGCGCCAGGCGTCCGCGAAGCCCCTTTCGGGGCTCGCGCGGATCCGGCGCTCGGTCGTTTCTCGGTACGGAAGCAGGTCGGCCCGGCTGAGAATCCTGCGAACGACCCCGCGCCTCAACGACGTGGGCTGTACCGTGTCGAGCGCCACGCGCGCATCGCGCTGCGCCAGCGAGTCGCCGTAGATGAGCGCGAATAACAGGTGGTTAGCCTGGTGAAAGTCGTCGCCGGGGGCGAGCCGGTCGTACGTCTCGACGAGCTGCTC
>JACQPS010000047.1 GCA_016207445.1 Gemmatimonadota bacterium
CGGTAATTGCGGGGGTGGGTGGTTGTGGGCGTGGGGGTGAGGGCATAACTGGAACCAGGCGGGTGAGGGTCCGGAAATGGCTGGTCAGGCGGCTGGCGTTCCGCAGGAGATGCAGAACTTCCAGGACCGCTCGAGCAGCTCGCCGCAGTTCGGGCAGGGGCGACGCCGTTGGTCGGCGCCGCAGAACGGGCAGTACTGGACGTCCAGCGCACCGGGAAGCGCGGCGCCGCAGGACCGGCACACGCCTGGGGCGGACTCCCGCTCCGGCAAGCCTGCGGGGGCGACGTCGCCCGGCGCGCCTTCCGGAGCCGGCCCGACGATCGCGGCCTCCGCGGCCGCCGGCGGCGTTTCGGCCCAGTCGAGCTTCACTGACGGCGGCGGAGCCTGCGGTTTCGCTGGCGGCGGGGGAGTCGATTGCGATTTCGGCGACGGCGCCTCCACCGCGAGCGTCGTCGGCGGCGCTGCGGGCGAGGAAGGGCCCGCCGGATCGCCCGTCGGCGCGGACGGGCGCGCCACCTCTGGGTGTCGCGCTCGCGTTGACGGGGGGCTCTCCTCCTGGCGTCGGGCCTCTGGGGACGGACGCGCCGGCGGCGCTGCGGGCGATGAGGGGCCCGCCGCCTCCGGGCGTCGGGCCTCTGGGGACGGACGCGCCGGCCTATAGCGCCGCTCGGGGGCGCCCTCGCCGTCGCCGGCCCGATGCCTCTCGATCCAGACCTCGCAGCGCTCGAAGCGGCGGAAGGCGCCGACGTCGGGGTGCGGCGAGTCCAGCTCGAGGCGGAGCGCCTCGCGCGCCTCGGCCGGCTCCAGACGCAAGAAGCCGCCCTCGCCCGCGAGCAGCCGCAGCAGCACGTGCTCGTAGTCCGCGTACAGCTCGACCCCCAGCGCCGCGCGCACGTTCCGGTACGGCACCAGCTCCTGATAGATCTCGCGCACGGTGAAGGGGCGGTTGAGCGGTTCGCGCCGCGCCGCCATCGCCTCGAGCAGGCAGCCGTGCAGCGTCTCGACCTGCGATTCGGCCATGGTCACGTCCGGCTGGCGCCGCGCCCGCCCAGCACCGCTCGCACGGACGGCGGTGCGCGCCGCAGGTACTCCTCCGCGCGCGCGTCGCCCGCGGCGCGCAGCGCCTGGATCAGCCCGATCCAGTTCTTCTCGTCCTCCGGATCCGCCTCGAGCGCACGGCGAAACTGCTCGGCGGCCTGCATGGGCCGGTTGAGATTCATGAACAGGCGCCCCAGCTCGCGCCGCACGTCATCGTCCTCCGGCGACGCGCTGGCCGCCCGCTCCAGCACGCGCGCCGCCTCCTGGTACAGTCCCTTGCGCCGGTAGATCCGCCCCAGATACAGCAGCGCGGTCACGTTCTCCGGCTCCCGCTCGAGGACGTCCTGGAAGCGCTCCTCCGCCGCTTCCAGCCGCCCGGCCTCGAAGGCGGCGACGCCCTTCTCGACGCCGCCGCCGCGGCCGAACAGCAGGACCACGATCACGACCACCACCACGAGAGCGGCGAGGGAGAGGACGAGGCTGCGCCAGCGGCGCGCGGCTGACCGATCGGGCGGCGGCACCGACTCGGGCGGCTCGCTGAGCGCGCGCGTCTCGACCGCGTGATGCACGACCTCGCGAACCGGCCGCTCCTCGAGCGCGTGCACCTCCGCGCGCAGACGCTCGAGCACGCGGCGCGCCAGGTCCGCGTCCGCCGCGCGCACCACGCCCCGCGCGGCGCGCGCGGCGACCTGCTCCAGCTCGTGCACGGTTCCGGCCAGCTCGAGCGAGATGAGCTTGCGCTGGCGCAGCGCATCGAGCAGCCGGTCGGTCGGGAGGTCGGAGGCGGAGAGGGCACGCAGGCGCAACTCGTCGGGCGCGCCCGCGTCGGAGCGAAGCAAGAGACGCAGCGTGCGCTGTACGGCATCCCAGCACTCGCCGAGCGCGCGCGCCAGCTCATGCGCCGACTGGTACTCGTGCAGTCGGCCGATCGCGGAGTCGGCCTGCGCCAGCGGCTTCAGGACCTCCGCCGGATCGACCAAGGTTCAGCCCTCGGAGGGACGCGGCGGCTCGCGGCCGGGCGGACGATCCAGCAGCTCGCGCTGCGACGGCTCGAGCGCGCCGCTCTCCAGCTCCGCGAGCAGTTCGTCCACCGGGTCGGGCGCGAGCTCCAGCTCCTCGAGGCGCGACTCCCAGGTCACGACCTCGGCGTCGCCCGATTCCGTGCCGTGCAGTGCGCGCCGCAGCTCCACGATGCGGCACACGGCCACCGGATCCCAGTGGTCCGTGGGCGGCACGCGCTCGAACTCCTGGAGCGCACCCTTCCAATCGCCGCGATCGTACAGGAGATGGCCCAGGTAGACGCGCGCCTCGTGATACTCGGGATCGAGCCGCAGCGAACGCCGCAGCTCGCGACGCGCCGCGGTGGCGTCGCCGAGGCGGTGCAGCACGAAGCCGAGCGCGGCCAGCGCCTCCGCGCTGTCCGGATGCAGCGCGACCGCGTCGGCGAAGACCTCGCGCGCCTCGCCGTAGAGGCGCTCGCGGTAGAGCGCGCGGCCCATGGTCAGGAGCAGGTCGATGTCGTCATCGGCGCCCTGCCGGCGCGCACGCGCGAACGACTCGAGTGCTTGCGGCTGCCGGCCGAAGCGGAGCAGCGCTTCGCCGAGCCCGACGAGCGCATCCTCGTGCTCCGGATCGAGAATGAGCGCCTTCTCGAAGGCCTGTTTGGCCCAGACGAACTCCTCGCGCGCCAGCCGCGTGTAGCCGAGGCCGACGTACAGCTCGACCGAAGAAGGATAGAGCCGCAGTCCCTCCTTCAGCGTGTCGAGCGCACCGTCGTAATCCCCCTCGTTGTAGAGCTGGTGCGCACGTTCGTCGTACTCCTCGGAATTGAGGAACGGAACGGCCATGTCAGCGCCTCCCCTCTTGCCGCGGGACCGTGATTCTGAGGACCGGAGGAGTGGGAAGAGACGCCGCGAGAGCGGCACGCCCAATCTAACGGCTCCCGCCTGCCTTCACCACCCCTTTGTGAGCCGGCAAGCACCACCGCGCCAGCGGGATGCGCCGCCGGCGCGCTTGCCGGTCCCGGCGCTGGCCAGCATCTTGGGTGGCCGTGCCCGGCGCATTCCCCGGTCCCGGAGGACGCGTTGTTCGATTGGCTGCGGCGGCGACGCCGGCTCAGCGAGGGCGCCCGGCGGCGCCTGCTCATCGGCCTCGCCCGCGCCGAAGAGTCCCTCATCGAGACACACGTGCGCAACGCGCTCGAGTTGATCGAGAGCGTGGGCGACGACCTGCCGCTGGACCGGGTCCTGGAAGTCTACCTGGAAGCGATGCAACCGGGGGACACGCTGGCGTCCATCGTGGAGCGGAGGGTGCTGGCGAGGTTGGAGTCGGGGAACGCGCGCGGCGGAGCGCGCAAGCGCCTCCCCGGGTGAGCGGACGCGGCGAGGGGCGCCGATCGTTCGCCGCGTCACCGCGTCGGCGTCGTGCCGCCGGCGCCTGCGACCGGTTCCGCGTCCGGCGGATCGGTCACCTCGGAATAGAGCCAGGCCCAGTCGACCGGCAGCCCGCGCGCGACGCGCTCGCGCGGCACGGGATAGCGCTCGAACGGCCGGCCGTGCCGCCGGCTGAGATAGAAGTTCGCCGCGTTCGCGACGAAGCCGGAAGCGGCCCAGCCGTGCTCGCCGTGCTCGAGCAGCATGGTGGCCACGATCTCCGGCTCCTCGCCCCACGGGCCGCCGACGCCCACGAACCAGGCGTGGTCGGCGCCGTGCGGGTTCTGCGAGGTGCCGGTCTTGCCGAAGAAGTCCCAGCCGGGCAGGCGCGTGAGCTGCGCCGTGCCACCGGGACCCACCACGCGCCGCAGCCCTTTGCGCACGATCTGGATCTGCTCCGGGGAGAGGCCGAAATCGAGCGTGATCGGCACGGGTTCATCCGTGCGGGCCAGCCGCGGCGCCGGCGCCTTGCCATCGGAGCGAGCCACCGCGACGTACATCTGTGCGAGCTTCAGCGGAGTCGTGGTGATCGGCCCCTGGCCGATGGCCATGGACATGATCTCGTTGTCCGCCGGCTTGTAGCCGAAGCGCTTCTGCCACCACTCCAGGCCTGCCGGGAAGCTCGAGGGGAACTCGCTGGGCAGATCGATGCCCGTGGGCCGGGCGAAGCCGAGGCGGGTGCCCAGCTCGAGGAAGCGCTTCAGCCCGATGCGGATTCCGACCTGGTAGAAGTAGACGTCGCACGAATGCTTGATCCCGCCGATCAGATTCTGATAGCCGTGGCCGCGGGCGTACCAGCAGCGCGCGTAGCGCCGCTGGTAGCGCATGCCGCCCACGCACGGGATCGGCATGCGGTCTTCGGGCTTGATCACGCCGAGCCGGAGCGCCATTGCGGCGGTGGCGAGCTTCCAGGTCGAGCCCGGCGGCTGCGCGGCCCCCGTCGCCCGATCGAGCAGCGGCTTGGCCGGATCGCGGGTGAGCGCCTGCCAGGAATCGGGATCGATGCCGCCCACGAACAGGTTGGGGTCGTAGCCGGGCGTGGCGTAGAGGGCGAGCACGCCGCCGGTCGCGGGCTCGAGCGCGACGAAGCCGCCGCGCACCTCCTCGCGGTACATCTTGGCGGCATCACGGAACAGCTCGACCACGTACCGCTGCAGGTCCAGGTCGAGGTGTAGCTGGAGGTCGCGCCCGGGGATGGGCGGCACACCGGATTCCTCGGGGAGCAGCCGCTTGATGCGCCCCATCGCATCCACTTCGACGTAACGGACGCCGGGTTCGCCGCCGATCACACGCTCGTAGGCGCGCTCGAGCCCCGCCTTCCCGATCCAGCGCCCCTGCCGGTAGTCGCGGAACTCCGGCTGCGCCAGCTCCTGCTCGCTGATCTCCGCCACGTAGCCGACCAGGTGCGCCAGCGCCGCGCCCGCGGGATAGTGCCGCTTCGGGTACTCGTAGAGCAGCACGCCCGGGAAGCGGTTGCGCTGCTCCTGCAGCCGCGCGACTGCGCCGGGCGTCGCATCGTGGTCCACCTCCATGGGCAGGTGCCGCGCACGCCGCCACTTGCGGAAGGCGCGCGCCGCTTGCTCCTCGGACAGGCCGAGCACAGGCCGCAGGCGCGCGAGGCCGGCGCGCATCGAGTCGACAGGCCCGGGCATGAGCAGTACCTGGTAGCCGACCACGTTCTCCGCCACGACCTGCCCGTGCCGGTCGTAGAGCGTGCCGCGCGGCGCCCGAATCACCAGCGGCCGCAGCCGGTTCTCTTTCGCGATCAGCGCGTATTCTTCCCGCCCGATCAGCTGCACGCGCACGAGCGCAAACACGAGGGCCAGAGCGCCGATGGCGACCGCCACCCGTGCGCCCTGGCCCCTTCGCTGCCGCCAACCCCGCGGAAGCTCGATCCGCCCCTTCCGCTCCACCACTACCCCATGTGCCGCCTCTCGCCGTACCGCCTCACTCCCGAAATACGACGCCACACTCCGGACAGAAGAGCTGACGCCCGCGCGCGCGCAGCGTGACACGGCCCGCGTGCCGCGCGCACAAGGGCTCCCCGCCCGCCTTCGCGGCGATCGTGACCTTGCGCTTCTCGGCCGGCGTGGCCGGCGGCACCTCGTAGCGCGCGCGCTGCGCGCAGCTCGTGCACTCCAACCAGACCTCGCCGCCGCCCCTCGGCGTCGTGCTCACCCGCACCGCCTGCGCCGTGCCGCCACACCCCACCGGGCAGGGCGTGCCCACGCCGGCGTAGAACCGCTCCAGCACGCCCGCGCGGGAAACGCGCCGCCCCCGCCGCGCCTTCCTGTTCTGCCCCGTCCGAATGGCCATGCTCACCTCCCGCTGCTGGCCCCGCGCAAGTGCCGTTCCTGACCTCAGCCCTGCGACGCCGCCACTGTGCGCCCCGGGCGCAGGAGGCGCACGCGCGTCACGCGCCGCTCGTGCGTCTCCTCCACCCGCAGTGCGCCGCCGCCCGAGAGGCGGACCACGTCACCGCCGACCGGGATGCGGCCGAGCTCCCCGAAGATGTACCCGCCGATGGTCTGGAAATCCTGGTGCGGGAGGCGCAGCCCGAATCGTTCGTTCACCTCGTCGATGCCCGCGCCGCCGTGAATGAGCACGTCGCCCTCGGGCGTGGCGGTGAACGCCGGCTCCGGCCGGTCGTGCTCGTCGTAGATGTCGCCCACGATCTCCTCGAGCAGGTCCTCCAGCGAGACGATCCCCTCCGTCCCGCCGAACTCGTCCACCACCACCGCCAGGTGCACGGTGCGCTTGCGGAACTCCGCGATCAGCTCCGAGACGCGCTTCGTGTCCGGCACGAAGTAAGGCTCGCGCATGACCCGGCGCAGGTCGAAGCCCACGCCGCCGTTCGCCAGGTGCGGCAGCAGGTCCTTGACCAGGAGCACGCCCACGATGTTGTCCAGGCCGCCGTCGTATACCGGGAAACGCGAATGCGCCTCGCGCGTCACCAGCGCGACGATCTCGTTCCGCGTCGCGTCCACCGGCGCGGCCACCACATCGGGGCGCGGCGTCATGACGTCGCGCGCCGTCCGCTCGCGCAGCTCGAATACGCCGGCGATCATCTGCTCGGCCTCGGCCTCCACCATTCCCTGTTCCTGGCTCTGCTCCACCAGCATGCGGATCTCCTCGGGCGTGTGCGCGAGCGAATGCGCACCGCGCGGCGCCAGCCGCAGCAGCCGCATGAGCGCGCCGGCCGAGCGAGACATCAGCCGGATGAACGGACGAAAGCCCGCCGCGAACACCAGCGTCGGACCCGCCGTGAAGAGCGCGACCGGCTCCGCCCGCTGGATCGAGATCATCTTCGGCACCTGCTCGCCCAGCACCACGTGCAGGTACGTCAGCAGGCCGAGCGTCAGCACGGTCGCGAGCGCGTGCGCGCTCACGTTCACGCCCAGCGGCAGCGCTGCCGCCCAGCCCAGGGGCACCTGCTCCAGGTACGGCAGGAGCAGCGCGTGGATCGTGTCCTCCGCGATGTAGCCGATGCCGATCGAGGCCGCCGTGATCCCGAGCTGCGCCGCGGAGATGAAGTCATCCGGCTTCGCCAGCGCGGACAGCACGACCCGGGCGCGCACGTCCCCCGCGCGCGCCAGGCTCTCCATGCGCGTCCGGCGGACCGCTACCAGGGCGAACTCGGCCGCCACGAAGTACGCGTTGATGCCGACGAGAATCAGTACGGCGAGCGATTTGAGCAGAATACTGGCGGGGTCCATAGGACTTGCTGCAGTGCCGGCCGCTTCTCGGAGCCGGCTGAGGGGTCAGGAGTCGGGGATCAGGGGTCAGCGGACGTCGCCCGAAAGGCTGACCCCTGATCCCTGAGCCCTAATCCCTGCCGTTACGCAGCGTTTGCATCCTCCTGCGGCGGCTCTCTATCTTCCCCGCCGCGGATCACCGGCTGGCAGAAGCGCAGCCCCAGCTCCTTCAACTGCTCCAGCTCGGCAGAGCTCAGCTCCGGGTAACGCTCCGCCATGAACTGCATCGTGTCCGCCATCCACTCCTGCTGATGCTCCGCCTCCGCCCTCAGCACGCCGCAGCGATGGATGTGGCTGAACAGCTCGTCGCGGGCCCGTTCCAACGCCGTCTTCTCCGGCGCTCGCTCCGCTCGTCTCTTCGCCAACCCATCCTCCCGCAAAAGAGCCCGAAAACTGGCGAAACCAGGCCTCGGACCGCGTGCGAACCCACTCCTTTTTCTACGCACAAATATAATCAGGCGAGCGGGTGATGGAAAGGCTGGAGCGGGGCGTGGCCGCAGTGCGTCTGGAGGTTTACCGTCATCTGTTTACCGCCCTGGCGGAGGAGATGGGAGCGGCGCTGCGACGGTCGGCGCATTCCCCCAACATCAAGGAGCGGCGGGACTACTCATGCGCGCTCTTCGACGGGGCCGGGCGCGTGGTCGCGCAGGGCGACCACATGCCGGTGCACCTGGGGGCGCTGCCGCTGAGCGTCGCCGCAGTGCTGGAAGAGCTGGGTCCGCTGGGTCCTGGCGATATCGCGGCGCTGAACGATCCTTTCCGGGGCGGAACGCATCTGCCGGACATCACGCTGGTATCGGGTGTGTGGCTGCAACCCGATCCCGATCCCGATCCCGATCCCGATCCCGTTCGCGGCCGCCGCAAGGCGGGATCGGGATCGGGTTCGGGATGGGGAACGGAAAGGGGCCGGCCGCTGGCCTACCTCGCCGCGCGTGCGCACCACGCGGACGTCGGCGGGATGGCGCCGGGGTCGATGCCGCTGGCGCGCGAGCTCTACCAGGAAGGGCTGGTGATCCCGCCGATCCGTCTGTACGCACGTGGGCGACGGGCGGAGGCGGCATGGCGGCTGATCCTGGCGAACGTGCGCACGCCAGCGGAGCGCGCCGGCGACCTGGCCGGCCAGGTGGCGGCGCTGGCGACGGGCGAGCGGCGGCTGCGAGAGCTGGTCGCGCGGCGGGGGGTACGCGAGGTGCGCGCGGCGATGGCGTCGCTGCTGGAGTACGCCGACCGGCTGGTGCGCGCGGGTATCGCGCGCATCCCCGCGGGCGTGTACGAGGCGGAGGATTTCCTGGACGACGACGGTTTCGGCTCGGGGCCGCTCCGGGTCCGCGTGCGCGTGACCGTCCGGCGCGGGGAGCTGCACGTGGATTTCACGGGCACCGCGCCGCAGACGGAGGGCGGGGTCAACGCGGTGGCCGCGATCACCACGTCGTGCGCGCGTTACGTGCTGCGCTGCGTGGTGGAGGCGCTGCTGGAGCAGCCGCTGCCGGCCGGCGGCGGCGAGATGCGCGCGCTGCGACTGGTGCTGCCACCTGGTTCGCTGGTCGCGGCGCGCGCGCCCGCGAGTGTCGCGGGTGGCAACGTGGAAACCTCGCAGCGCATCACGGATGTGCTCTTCGCAGCCCTCGCCCAGGCCCTTCCCGAGCTGATCCCCGCGCAGTCGCAGGGCACGATGAACAATCTGACGGCGGGCGGGGTGGATCCGCGCACGGGCCAGCCGTTCGCCTACTACGAGACCGTGGGCGGCGGCATGGGTGCGGGGCCGCAGGGGCCCGGCCTCTCCGGTGTGCACGTGCACATGACCAACTCGCTCAACACCCCGATCGAAGCGCTCGAGCACGCCTACCCGCTGCGCGTGCGGCGCTACCAGCTCCGCCGCGGCACCGGCGGCGCCGGCCGGCACCGCGGCGGGGACGGCCTCCGCCGCGACGTGGAGCTACTGTGCGACGCCGACGTGAGCCTGCTCACCGAGCGGCGCGCCCGCCCACCCGCGGGGGCCGCCGGCGGCGGGCCGGGGGCCACGGGATCCAACGTGCTGATCCGGGGCGGCCGGGAACACGAGTTGCCCGCCAAGACCACGTTGCAGTCACGGGCGGGGGACATCATCTCGATCAGGACGCCGGGGGGTGGGGGATGGGGGGTACCGTGAAGATCTTCGTCCGACGCGGCGACACGGCGACGCGGTGACACGGTGACACGGCGATCGGGCGTTCGCCACCTCGCCGCGTCGCCGCGTCTGCGCGTCGCCGCGTCGAATCTGTAGACGTGGACATCGATCGGCGATACACCGAGCTCGGCGAATTCCGCATTCACTCGCTGCACACCGGCCGGGGCGCGCCCGTCGTGCTGCTGCACGGCCTCTCCGGCTCGCACCGCTGGTGGCGGCTCGCGCTGCCGCCGCTGGCCGAGCACTTCCGCGTACACATTCCGGAGCTCGTGGGATTCGGCGGCAGCCGGCCAGCGGCGCGGCAGCCGAGCATCCCGGAGATGGCGGGGGTGCTGGCCGGCTGGCTGGACGCGCTCGAGCTCGAGCGGCCGCACGTGGTCGGGCATTCGATGGGCGGGCAGATCTCGATCCACGTGGCGGCGCGCCGGCCCGAGCGCGTCGACCGACTGGTGCTCGCGAACGCGGCGGGGATCCCACGCGACTTTTCGCTGCCGGAGCTCGCGCGCCTGCTCGCGGAGCTGATGCCTCCGCGCGCCTGGGGCGCACCCGAGTTCCTCCCCACCATCGCGTTCGACGCGCTGCGCGCCGGCCCGCGCGTGCTCTGGAGCGCCGCGCGGCACCTGCTCCAGGATGACGTGCGGCCGCTCCTGCCCAGCATCGTCGCGCCCACGTTGCTGATCTGGGGCGAGCTGGACCCGCTCATCCCGCTCGAGCACGCGCGCCTCTTCCAGGAGCAAATCCCGAACGCGCGCCTCTTGATCCTGCCGGACGCCGCCCATACACCGATGGCCGACCGGTCGCGCGACTTCGCCGAGGCTGTCATCGCATTCCTGCGCGAGTGATGGCCGGGCGCGAGAGGTGGCTCGAGGTCGCCGGACGGCGGGTGCGCTACCGCGAGGCGGGCGGCGGCGTCGTCGTCGTCGTGGTCGTGCCGGGACTGGGATTGTCCTGCGACTTCTACCGCGCGGCCTACGCCGCCCTCGCCACGGCCGGCCTGCGGGTGCTCGTGCCGGACCTCCCCGGCTTCGGCAAGAGCGCGGGGCCGCGTCTCGGGCTCACGGTCGAGCAGACGGCGCGCTGGCTCCTGGCCTTCGCCGGCGCGCTCGGCCTGGGGCGCGCGGCCTGGATCGGCCATTCGCTGGGTGCACAACCGGCCATGCAGCTCGCGGCGGACCACCCCGCGCGCGCCCGCGCGCTCGTGCTGGCCGCGCCCACCGGCGCGCCCGCGCGCCGACGCCTGCTGCGGCAGGCGTCCGGGCTCGTGCTCGACATCGGCCGAGAGCCGCTCGCACTCGTTCCCGCTGTCGCGCGCGAGTACCTGCGCACCACTCCCTGGGCCTACCTGGGCACCTGGCTCAAGGCCGCCCGTCACGACCCCGCCGACACCGCACGCCGCATCCGCTGCCCCACGCTGCTCGTGCGCGGGCGCGGCGATCCGATCGTGCGGCCCGACTTCCTCGAGCTGCTGCGCCAGCGCATCCCGGACGCGCACGTCCGCGCCGTGCCCGGGGGGGCGCATAGCCTCGTGTTCCGCCGGCCGGAGGAGTTCTATGCGCTGGTGGTGGAGTTCCTGCGCGTGCACGGCCGGGACTGACCATTCGGCGAGATGAAGTAAAAGGGGCACCCTTCACGGGTGCCCCTATGTGATGCCGACCGCGGGCAAAATCGATTACATCTTCTTCTCCAGCGGTACCATCACGTGCACGTAATCCGTGCCCTTCCACATCACCCACGGGCCGCCGCTCGCCGGGTCCGTCGTCATACCCTCGAGCGACTTCGCGTCCGGCACGATCACCATCACGTGTGGCGGGCCCTGGCCCCACTGGTTCTCCGGCGTCGCCGCCGTCGCGTACGGATCCACGTTCGAGCCCTCGCCGCCGCCCGCCACCATGTAGCCGATCCCCACCGACTTGAACGTCGGCTTCTTCTTGTTCATCCAGGCGTCCGCCCAGTTCTGCCACGACGCGTCCAGGCACATCGGATCGGGATCGCCCTTCGTCGACGGATGATCCGGCATGCACATCCAGCCGTTCGTGCCCTTGCGCAGCTCCGTCATCGCCGCGCCTTCCGACGCCGGCCAGTCCATGATCGTCGCGTTCGCGCCGATCGACGCCGGCGCCGCGCTCATCGCGCTCTCCATCTTCCACTCCGGCGTGCCGGGCGCTGGACCTCCCATCGCCATCGGCTCCTCGGCCGCCGCGGCTCCCTGCTCGCCCTCCGCCGCCTGCTCGGTCCGTTGACACGCGACCAGCACCAGCGACAGCACGGCCAGCGTCAACACACGGGACATACGCCCCTCCGGGATTGTGAGGTGTTTTTTGCGGGCCTTGGCCCGGAACCGGGCCGGCCGGCGCGGGGGCGGCGCGAGCGCTCGCTCGTGCCGTTCAGTTATTCCGAACCCTGTATTTTGCGCGTGCTCCGGTCCGCCGTCCAATGCTGGTCCTTCAGGAACACACGTTTGAAATATACCGACGGTTACTTCTTCTGCTCCGCCGCGGCCTTCTCCTCCGCCCGGGACTTCTCCTCCGCCAACACCGAGCGTCCCTCCAGCTCGAGCTGGAACTTGAGCGAGCCGACGCCCTCGCGCAGGATGCGGGCCTTGGTGTTGGGCGCGGCGCCCCGACCGGCGGCGATCTCGAGGCCGCCGGCGAGCTGAGACATGGCGTCGAAGCCGGCGCCCATGAAGGCGCGTTTCAGCTCGGCCATGGCGCGCTTGATGGGGAGGGCGAGGGCGTCATGTCCGGCCTTGGCGGTGGCGAACTGCTCGACCAGGCCGTGCACGCGGGCCACCTTCTGTGACAGCAGGTCGATGGCGGCCATTTTGACTTGCGCGCGGGGGCTGAGCTTGCCGGCCATCTTTTCGGGGACAGGGGTCAGGGGTCAGGGTCAGGGATCAGCCGGTGCTCCGCTTAAATAGGGCACGTCGGCGGTGTTCGCAAGTTCAGGGGAAGGACTGTGCCCCGTGATCGCGTTCAGCGGCGTGCGCAGCTCGTGCGAGACGGTGGCGAGGAAGTCGGCCGTCGCCCGGATCGCCTGCGGGCATCAGAATGGAATGCGACGCGGGCGGGACGAGCTCGACCAGGGCCGCCGCTGCGAGGGTAACCAGCGGGGATGCGGCGAGCGCGAGAATTCGCCGCGTCGCCGCGTCGCCGTGTCGAGTGTCGCGCCTTCAGGCGGCCGGAACCGCCGCCGGGGCGACGCCGTGCACCGCGAGCAGGCGGCGCACCTCGTCGCCCTCGAGCGTCTTGCGCTCGAGCAGCGCCGCGGCCAGCGCCTCGAGCGCGGGCCGGTGTGACGCGAGGGTCGCGCGCGCGCGGTCGTACAGGCGCTGGAGCAGGGCCCGCACGTCCTCATCCATACGCGCGTGGGCCTCGGCGCTGGGCGGACCGACCTGCTCGTCCAGCACGATGAGCCCGGTCGCATCGCCCATTCCCAGGCGGTAGACCATGGTGCGCGCGATGCGGTTCACGTAGACGAGGTCGCTCTCGGCGCCGCCCGTCACCTGCTCGGCACCGCAGAGCAGCTCCTCGGCCGCGCGGCCGCCGAGTCCCTTCAGGATCTGCGCCTCGAGGTAGCGCCGCGAGTGGAGGTGGCGGTCATCCTCCGGCGCGAAGTGCGCGACGCCCATGGCCTGCCCGCGCGGCTCGATCGTGACCTTGTGCAGCGGGTCCTCGGGGCAGAACAGCACGCCGAGCAGTGCGTGCCCGGCCTCGTGAACCGCGACGACGCGCCACTCCTCCTCCGGCGCCTGGAAGCCGGACCGCTCGCGCCCGAGCAGCACGCGGTCGCGCGCAGCCTCGAAGTGCCGCCAGTGCAGCTTCTGTGCACCATCGCGCACCGCCGCGATCGCCGCCTCGTTCAGCAGGTTCGCCAGGTCGGCGCCGCTCGCGCCGGGCGTGAGCCGCGCGAGGCGGCGCAGGTGCTCCGGGTGCTCGAGCGGCACGTATCGCCGCTCCGCGTGCAGCCGCAGGATCGCCTCGCGGCCGTCCGCGGTCGGCAGCCCGATGGTGAGCGTGCGGTCGAAGCGGCCCGGGCGGCGCAGCGCGGGATCCAGGTCCTCGGGGCGGTTGGTCGCGCCGATCACGACCACGCCGTCCGACGGCGCGAAGCCATCCATCTCGACCAGCAGCTGGTTGAGCGTGCGATCGTCCTCGCCGTGCGAGCGGCCTCTCCCGCGCGCGCCGCCCAGGGAGTCCAGCTCATCAATAAAGACGACGCCGCCCTGCTTCCTCGCCCGGCGGAACAGGCTTCGGATCCGGTGCGCGCCCAGTCCGACGATGAAGCCGGTGACCTCCGAGCCCGACAGGTGGAAGAATGGCACGCCCGCCTCACCCGCGACGGCGCGCGCGAGAAGCGTCTTGCCGGTGCCGGGCGGGCCGATCAGGAGCACGCCCTTCGGCACACGCGCGCCCAGCGCCGCGAACGCGGCCGGCCGCTGGAGGAAGTGCACCAGCTCGCGCAGCTCCTCCGCCGCGCCCTGCGTGCCAGCCACGTCGGCGAAGGTGGTGGGCGAGGTGCGGACGCGCCGGCCAACGCCCAGTGCGCCGCCCCTGTCCTTCAGCCCGGCGAGCAGCATGTACAGAACGCCGCCGATGAGGAGCAGCTCGAGCGCGAGCGCGACCGACTGACGACGCGCCGCGGGATTCGAGGGTGCGGCGAAGCGCACGATCGCCCCGCTTTTCTCGGCACGCTCGATGAGCACATCGGCTTCGGTCAGCGGATAAACGACCTCGAAGCGCGCGTCCGTGGCCGGCCTGGCAGGCGCGAAGATGCCGCGCACACCCGTGCCCGGCTCGATCGTGAGCTCGGCAATGCGCCGCGTCTCCAGCGCGCGCAGAAGCTCGGTGTACGTCAGCGACTGCGGGCGCGCGCGCGTCGCGAGCACGGTCACCAGGGCCGCGGCCGCGACGAGGGTCGCCGCAGCGACCAGCACCAGCGTGCGGCGAGCGGCGGCGAGCGAACGGGGGAGCGAGCGGCGGAGCGAGCGGCGGCGTGGCTTCCGGGGCTCGCGGGGGCCGGCAGCGTCCTGGGCCGGCGTCGTCGGCAACTGCTGCATGGCGTGCATGGGGTGCGTGTGGGTCAGGACGTCCTCGGACCCTGGTGGTACGCCCGACGCAAGCATTTGTGCCACTGAAAGATGCAGCGGACTCCGGAGCCGGGGCCGAGCGCTCAGGCCTGCAGCGGAACCTCAGAACAGCAGTGACAGCAGCAGAATGAGCAGGATCAAGGTGATCAGGCCGCTCGGGAAGTAGCCCCACCCGCGGCTGTACGGCCACCTCGGCAGGCCCAGGATCCAGAAGACGATCAACAGGACGATCAGCAGTTCCATGATGCCCCCAGGCCGGATCAACCCCGCGGCGCGGCGCGCACGCGTCACGGCCGTGCCGCGCAGGCTCGCAGCAAAAGGGTGCAGCTTTTGTGCCGACCAGGACGCCGCGCCGTTCGATCCCGGTGAACCCGGGTGCAAGGTGGACGGCGCACCGGCCGCCGGGCTACTTTGGCGGCGCACGTCACGGGAGCAAGCCATGTCCAGAGTCACGGTGGCCATCGTGCAGGCGGAGGTCGCGCCGACGGCAGCCGCAGCACTCGAGCGCGCGGCGGCGCTCGCGCGCGAGGCCGCCCGGCAAGACGCACGGTTGATCGTTTTTCCAGAGACCTGGATTCCGGGGTACCCGTCGTGGTTGGACGTCTGCCGGGACGCGGCGCTCTGGAACCACCCGCCGATCCAGGCCGTGTTCGAGCGACTGGCCGCCAACAGCGTGGCCGTGCCGGGCCCCGCGTTCGATGCGCTGTGCGCGGTCGCACGCGACGTCGGCGTAACGCTGGTCATCGGCGTCACCGAACGAGTCGACCGGGGGCCGGGTCGCGGCACGCTCTACAACGCGTTACTCACGATCGGCGCGGACGGGCGGCTCCTCAACCACCACCGCAAGCTGATGCCCACGTACACCGAGCGCATGGTCTGGGGCGCGGGTGATGTCGAGGGGCTGCAGGCGGTGGATACACCCGCCGGGCGCCTGGGCGGCCTCATCTGCTGGGAGCACTGGATGCCGCTCGCGCGCCAGGCGCTGCACGAGAGCGGCGAGGACATCCACGTGGCGGTCTGGCCGGCCGTCAACGAGATGCACCAGCTGGCCAGCCGACACTACGCCTTCGAGGGCCGCTGCTTCGTGCTGGCGGCCGGCTCACTGCTGCGGGCTCGCGCATTGCCGCCGGAGCTGGAGCCGCACCCCGAGCGCGTCAAAGGGCCCGATCAGCTCCTGTTGAACGGCGGCAGCGCGATCATCGGCCCGGACGGCCAGTATGTGGTCGAGCCCGTCATCGGTGAAGAGAAGATCGTGCTCGCGGAGCTGGACCTGGCGCGCAACCGCAGGGAGAGCATGACGCTGGACGTGACCGGCCACTACAGCCGCCGCGAGCTGTTCGATTTCACCGTGCGGCACGTTCCGCGACCGGTGGCGGCGGAGTAGACCCGTGAGCCTGCACCGCCAAGATCATTGACCCTGATCTCGTACTCCCCCTACCTTGGCAGGAGAGCCCGAGGCAATCCGGCCGCTGGTCTGAATCGCGTGTCGAGGGAGGATCGTGTGAGACGCGCCGGTCACGAGCCTCTGCTGGGCGGTTGTGTGCTGTTGCTGAGCCTGCTGCTACTCCCGCCGGCCCCGGCGCACACACAGGGCTTCCTGCCACAGGGGCGAGATCCCAACCCCTTCAACTTCAACCCACCCGGAGCGCGGTCAACGGCCATGGGCGGGGCGTTCGTCGGCCTGGCCGACGACGCCACGGCGGCGGCGACTAACCCGGCGGGTCTCACCACACTGCTCTATCCAGAGGTCTCGTTCGAGTACAAGACTGTGGAATATACGTGGCCGTTCGCGGCGGACGGGAAAGAAAGCTCGGATCGGGTCGGCACGCCTTCCTTCGCGAGCGTCGTGATTCCGGCCGGCAACCTGCGCTTCGCTGCGTTCCGCCACGAGATCGTGCACGTGAAGCAAACCGCGACGTGGACCGCGTCGGATGCCCTTTACACGTACGCCGGGGAGCTCAGTGACCGGGTGAAGGTGGAAAATTATGGAGCGGCCGTCGCCATCGCCGCTGTGCCACAGCTCTCCCTCGGTCTCGCCGCCGGTGGATCCCGGTATTCGGAGAACGGCACGTGGCGCTTCACGGCCGACGGAACCCCACAAACCGGCAAGATCTCAGGCGAGGCACCCCTGCGGCCTTTTGCCAGCGCCGGTCTGCTCATCCGCCCCAGCGAAAAAGTGCAGCTCGGAGTCGCGTATCATTTCCGTGGCACCTTTCGCGGCGACTACGACGACGGATTCCTCGATGGGGACCCCGCCGCCGAAGATTTCGAGATCAGGGTGCCCGACTCCTTCGGTGCGGGATTCGCGGTCCGCCCGCTCGAACGGCTCGTGCTCTCCGTCTCAGGCGTGCTGCAGCGCTACTCCGAGCTGGACGCCGATGACGCGGACGACTGGAACTTCGATGACGCGCTCGATGTGAGCGCGGGCGGTGAGTACGTGCTGCTCCTGGGCAACATACCGCTCGCGCTGCGTGCGGGTGCCCAGCGTCTCGCATCCAGCTCCGAGTATTACGACGGCAGCGATACGCAATTCCAGTATATCACCAAGCAGGACCCCGAGTTGGCCATCGACCTCGGCGCCGGCATCGTGCTGGGCGGGCGCTTTCAGCTCGACCTTGCCGGCATGGCGAGCAGCGTGAAGAGCGAGGGCGTGTTGTCGATCGTGTATCGCTTGGGCCGGCGCTAACACCGAACGAACGCAAGCGGCCGGCGCGGTCCGTCGGCTGATCCACCGCTGAAATCCCTGACGCACGACCCGCGCGGCAGGTGACCGTCCCTCCAGGCCGTGTGCCGGCCCACGCTTCTTCGCCGACCCTCCCTCGCGGCCCCGCTACCCCGAGAAGCGCCGCCGCAGCGCCGCGCGCGCCGCGTGGAAGCCGCACATGCCGTGCACGCCGGGGCCGGGCGGAGTCGAGGAGGAGCAGAGGAAGATGGCCGGGTCCGGCGTCGCATACGGCACGCGCCGCGGGACCGGCCGGAAGAGCACCTGCCGCAGGGTGACGCTGCCGCCGGCGATGTCGCCGCCCACGAGGTTCGGGTTGTGCCGCTCGAGCGCCGCCGGCCCCATGATGTTGCGGGCCAGGATCAGCTCGCGGAACCCGGGCGCGAAGCGCTCGATCTGCGCCTCGATGCGCGTCGTCATGTCTACGCTCGAGCCGAGCGGCACGTGGCAGTACGCCCAGGCGGTGTGGCGCCCCGCGGGCGCGCGCGTATCGTCGAAGAGCGAGGGCTGGGCGAGGATCACGAACGGGCGCTCGGCGTGCTCGCCGCGCCACAGTGCCTGGAGCGCACCGTCGATCTCGTCGGCCGTTCCGCCCACGTGCACGGTCGCGGCGCGCGCACACTCGGGCGCGCGCCACGGGATGGGCGCCGACAGCGCCCAATCCATCTTGAACACGGCCGGGCCGTACCGGTAGCGCTCCAAACGACGCCGATACCGCCCGGAGAGGCGCGGCCCCACCACCCGCAGCGCCTGCCGCGGCGTGAGATCGAGCAGCAGCGCGCGCGCATCGGCAAGCTCGTCCGCGCTCGTCACGGGCACGCCCGTTTCGATGCGGCCGCCGAGCTCCGCGAGGTGCGCTGCGAGCGCGCGCACGAGCGACTGCGAGCCGCCGCGCGCGATCGGCCACCCCACCGCGTGGCCCGCGATCGCAAGCACCAGCCCGAAGGCGGCCGACGGCAGCCGATTGAGCGGGAGCGCCGAGTGCGCCGCGCTGCCGCAGACCAGCGCGCGTGCGCGCTGCTCCAGGAACCTCGAGCCGGCCAGCGCGGCGGCGGAGCGGAGCGCGCCGCGCGCGAAACCGGCCATGGCCAGCGGGTGCCTCGGGAAATGCTGCGGGGCGAGCACGTCCTCGAGGAGCGTGTCCCAGTGCCGGACCAGCGGATCCATGAGCTTCCGGTACGCGCGCGCATCGCGCCCGAGGGTTTCGCCCGTGTCGGCGGTCGAGCGCTCGAGCACGGCGGCAGTGCCGTCATCGAACGGGTGGGCCAGCGCCGCCGGCGGCTGGATCCACTCGAGGCCGTGCTGCGCCAGTGGGAGCGTGCGGAAAAACGGTGAGGCGGCGCCCAGCGGGTGAACGGCGGCGCAGACGTCGTGCTGAAACCCCGGGAGCGTGAGCTCCTGCGTGCGCGCGCCGCCGCCGATCTCCGGCTGCGCCTCCCGCACCAGCACCGCGATGCCCGCGCGGGCGAGCGCGATCGCCGCAGCCAGGCCGTTCGGCCCCGCGCCGACGACGACCGCGTCGCTCACGGTGTGCACAGCTCTTTCAGTGCGGAAGCTCCAGGTGCCACACCATCCGGTGTGGTCAGAAACGAACGCGTCCCGGCGCCCGGGCTACGCCGGCCACAACGCGCCGAACATGCCTCCGGTCAAGAGCCCGTACACGAGGCCGTCGAGCGTGTTCTTGATGGTCGTGCTCCACTTGCGCTGGTACCAGATCGATTCCGGCCAGCCCGCGAGTGTGTAAGCGACGAAGGCGGTCGCGCCCGCGAAGCGGAAGACGGACAGGTACTCGGCGCCCGGCCCCAGCGCCCGCCCCGCGATGTAGGCGGCGAACACGGCCACGACCAGGAGGAAGATGAACCACTGCACCAGGTTCTTCGCCATGGACGGCTCCCGTCCCGCCATCACGGTCATGATCGCGATCGGGCCCCGCTTCATCTTCTCCACGAACGCGGGATCCTTCATGGCCGCCATGCTGCCGGCGTGCGGCACGACGTAGTCGCCGGGAGCGACGCCGGCCCGGCGCAACGCCTCCATGAGGTCGTCCTCCCCGGGCGCCTTCGCGTAGTCGGTCCGGTGGTACGGGAGCCACATGTGGATGATCGTGCTCGCGATGAAGACGACGACGGCGGACAGCAGGATCGGGAGCCACAGCGACATGACCGGCACCATCGGCACCTCCTGCGGCTGAGTGGGAAGCTGGCTGCGGAGCGCTCCACGCTAATACGGGGAGCACGGGCCCGCCACCGCGGCGCGCGCGCCCCGGCAGGCGGCGACGCATCCATGGAACAGGCCCGCGCCGGTCGGCTGCGGGCCTGTTTACATCCGTACGGGATTGATTACCAGCGGCCGCGCGAGCCGCCGCCAGGACCGCCCCGGCCGCCGCCGCCCGGCCCGCGAGGTCCCCTGGGGGCCCGTGGCGGCGGGCCGCCCGCGCCACCCGCCGGCGCATCCAGCCGCACCACGTTCTCCGCGGCCGGGCCCTTCTGCCCCTGGACCACGTCGAACTCGACGCGCTCGCCCTCATTGAGGGTCTTGAACCCACCGCCCTGGATGGCGCTGTGGTGCACGAAGACGTCGTCACCGCCCTCGCGCGTGATGAAGCCGTACCCCTTGTCCGGGTTGAACCATTTGACGGTGCCTTGCTCTCTCGCCATCTCGACCACCCCCCTGGTATGTGTGGGCTGCGCGGACGCGGCTAACTTATGGACCCGCGGGCCCGCGGCCAAGGGCCGGGCCGCGGGTCACCGCACCGCCCGGAGCCCGGCCGGACCGCCTACGGGCGCCGGTAGCGGTAGGTCCACCCCTCGACATCGACCGTCACCGTGCCGTCCCGCACCGTGGCGACCATGGTCCGCAGCGGCTGCCGCAACTCCACAACGCGCCCCCGCCTCTCATAGCTCCCCATCGTGACGGAGGAATCCGCGTAGCTCCCCAGGTGGGTGCGCACGCGAAAGAGGAGGCGGGAGCGGTACGAGCCGTCGGCGCCGAGCGTGAGCGAGCCGCCCACGATCGTCGCCCGCGCCGTCGACGTCCTGGTCGCGGGCACCGGGAGCGCCACGCCGTTGACCGCCTCCAGCTCGTAGGTTCCAACCAGCCCGGGCTGCCGGCAACCCACGCACGTCACGACCAGCAATCCACACAGGAGACGACGCATGACTCAAGACGATGATCCTGTTCCGCCTTGCGATCTCGTGCGGCGCGCCGCCCCGATCATCGCTGCCACCCTCCCTCTTCGGGCGGGAAGCTCGGATCCCATACGAGATCGTCTCGCAAGGTGAGCCCGGAGACGACGGTCTCCCCGCTACTGCCGGTACGCGCAACAATCCGTTCCGTCAAGCTCCGCAGGGATACGACGCCGGCCTGAAGCCGCCCGGGTACATACGCTCCGGGGCAGCCCGACCGCCTCTTCGCAGGTGGGCGCGCGTGGATGTAAAACGGGGGATGAAGCCCGATTGCCTAGCGCGGTCGCCGCTCCGCGGCTCCGTCACCGGAACCCGCGAGTGCTTTCAGTGCCAGCTCGACGGCGCGATCGTGTTGGTCCGGCGTATAGGCACGCCCCTCGGGGCTGATGGCTGCGCGCAGCGCGCGACGTACCCGATCCCACTCCGGCGTGCCGTAGTGCTGATGGCACGCCACGCACAGGCCCTCGCGTTCCGTCCGGCTGCGCTCTTGTGCGTTCAATGGGCGGTCCTGGGGCAGAGGCATGTTCTGGACCTGTTTCCCGCTGCGCGTGACCAGTTGATCCCAGGTATACGGGAAGTCCGGCATCCTGGGCACCTGGTCGACGGCGGTGGCGGCGCCGGGAATGTCCCCCCTCACGCCCGCTGCCTGGTTGGCGAACACGGGCGCATCGCCTTCCAGCACGCCCGCGCTGCGCGACTTTGCCGTGCCGTACCCGACCGCCTTCGGGTTGGCGTGGCAATCCTCGCAGGTGCGCGCAACCAGCGTGTTGGCGTGCGGGTTGAGCGGCGCCAGCGTGGGCGCCGGGAAGCCGTCCGAGGTTCGATTGATCGCGTTACGTTGCCAGGTCTTGCCGTTCTCGTCGGTGAAGGTCCAGACGACCTGGCATCCCGGGACGAGTGGCGAGACCTTTCCGCGGAAGTTGACGCCCAAGATCGGGCTCTCCCACCGCATGAAGCCCCGGTTCTCGAACTTGATATCACCCGGCGTCTTCGTCTCGCGCTGGCGCCCGGTGATCGGATCGTGGCGTAGCGCCGACAGCGCCCAGTCGGTACCCTGCTTGCGAATGTCGTACTGCAGGTGACACCCGTAGCACTGCGGTGCCCAGGTGCTGTGGCACGCGTAGCACTCCAGCTTCTGCACATGTTGCGAGATGGTGCTCATCGCCACCTTGCCCTGGTGCGTCTTCCAGCCATCGCGCTTCTGCACGTTGTGGAGCAGCGGGATCTCGCGACGAGAGGTGGTGTCGGAGGCCGAGACGAGGAAGGCCCGGTTGCCTTCGCGCACCCAACGGGCCATGGCGTTGCCGCGGTTGGTCAGGAGGTACTCCTTTCTGCCCGCCTGGTAGGTGCCACGCGCACCCGCAAGCACGACCGGCGTGCCGTAGCCCACCGTTAGCTCCCACGGGTACTGGTCCGGCGTGCCGTGGCAGTCGGAGCATGAGATCTCGACCTGGTGGAAGGTGACCGGGTAGATGTTGCCGTCGCCGTGCACGTCGATCGAGCTGTGGCAGTCCGCGCACAGGATCCCGCGCTCGGCGTGGAGATCGGGGCGCACACCAACGTATTGCTTGGTATATAGTTCCAGCTGTCCTGACAGATCCTCACGCCAGGGCGGCGCGCGTTCGTCCTTCACGTAGTCGTACTCGAACATTCCCACGTACGTGGTCCCGATACGCTTGCCCCGTGTGTGGCAATGGGTGCACTGCTCGGCAGGGATTGCAATGGTGATCTGGTGCCTCAAGGGATGCGGGCCGCGATCCTTGGGAATCGTGCGATCGCTCCCCTCGTAACGCCCGTCATTGGTGTAGATCACGTGACAAGCGGCACAGCCGCCGGCGCGCAGGTCGCCGCGCTTGTTGCGACCCTCGCCCCACACGTGGCAGCGGGCGCACTGCTTCCGGTGCATGTCGGCGAAGGCGGCCTTGGACGGGTCGCCGAAAACCGCCTTGCCCCGCTCATATGTCGGGATTTCGTGGGTGCGTTCGAGCCGCACGATGTGCCCGCTCTCGATCGCCTTTGCGATCCACTGCTTGTAGGCGTCGCTGCCCGCTGAGGGCACCGGCCCATCCGGGTCGTCCATGTCGAAGTTGGCGTACGGGAACATGCCCTTCGGGATCACGCCATTGGAAGAGAGCACCTTGTTCGCTTTTCCGGTCTCCAGCGCCATCAGGGCGCGCTGCATACGGTAGACGTGGTTGCCGCCGGTCGCGCCACTGGGATCCGTCCGGACGGAGTGCCACGGTATCAGCGCGCCGCCAGTGGCCTTCTCCAGCGGCCTCCCCATCACGGTCGTGAGCGCCCCACGCTCGCTGTGGCACTTGGCGCAGCCGCGCCCCTCGGCCATGGCCCACATGTTGGAGGGATTCGGGATGAGGCCCGTGTGCGCCTGGCGCTTCGTCGTGGCTGACGGCTGGCCTTCATGACAGACCGCACACTCGTAGCCGGCCTTGTTGCCCGCGTAGGACAACAGCACCGGCTGCATGCGCTCGCTGATCGTCTCGATGCCGTCGTGGCAGGATCGGCAGCCCTTCTGTGCGGCGCGCTCGGGGTCCACGCGCGCCCAGCGTGCGGACAAGGTGCTGTCCCAACGTCCTGCATCGCGGGCGCTCGCGGCGACGACGCTCTCTTCGGTTGTCCGCTCTCCGCGGCCGCATGCCGCCGTGCCCGCTATCCCCAAGAAAAAGGCGATGAGCGCGAGGTCGCTCCAGGTTTGCCGGCTCATCGTGTAACGGGCCATTACAGGCTCCAGGAGGAGTTCAGGTCGAGTCGGAAGCGCTTCTGAAACGTGCCCCGGTCGCGCTGCGCGCTCCACAGGGTCCACAGATACAGAGAGGCGTTGGGCAGATACTGGATCGCGACACCGAGCAGGTGCCCGTCGAAGTTGGTGGCGTCCAAGAAATCGTCCTGAGCGACGGCGTACACCTCGGCCCAGACCGGAAGGCCGATCACCAGCACGCCCACCTCCGCGATCCCCGCCATGGCAATGACCGGTACTACGGACCACCAGCGTTCCACCCTCGGGTCCGTGCGGGGCGCGCGGGTTCGCTTGCCGCGCGCGTAGCGCCAGACGTAGCCGGCCAGCACGACATGGCCCGTCACGAAGATCGCGCCCGTGGTGAACAGGAGGTAACGGATCATCCCGTCCACCCCGGGGCCGTGGGCAGAGGCGGCTGGCGGCAGCCACGGCCGGGAAAGGAAGCCGAGGATGGTTAGAACCGTAACGCCGAGGAACAGGAGTACCAATGCGACCGCCTGGGCGGTCTGGCCTCGATCTTTCATGGCGGGCTCCGCGCGACCGCGAAGGAAAGACCGCTTCTGATTATTGATCTCGCTAGTGGGCCAGAATACCACCCGGTCGGCTCCCGCGGAGTCGGAGATCTCCTGAACTGACGTCGGTATTTCCCTTACGCGCGGTCGGCGAAGGCCCGACTTCGACCTGAGGACGTGGTCGTGGACCTGAGGGCCGGCGGTGGAGCGAGTCTGACCTTGCGCCGGTTACAAGAGGGAGGCGACGCCAGCGCCAGAGGCGGCCCCTCACCCGAGAACCTCGACGCGCACCTCCGGATGACCGCCCGGCACGGCCACGCGGAACGCGATGAACGGCAGGAGCGGGTTCGGCAACCAGTAATACCAGGCGAGCCCACGCACGCGCTGGCCGGTGGGTGGGATCAGATCGAGCCAGACG
>JACQPS010000366.1 GCA_016207445.1 Gemmatimonadota bacterium
CAAGGTCTATTTGGCGGAAGCGATCCAAAAGGCCGGCGGGAAAGAGGAAGCGCAGGAGCTCAAGGAAGAGGTGCTGGCGACCCGCAATCGAGAGCTGACGCTCTTCGAAGCGTTGGCCAGCCAGCGAGTCAAGAAGCTTTAACAGTCGACAGTTGACAGTTCTCAGTCGACAGTCGACAACCGTTCCGCCAAAGTTGTGAACTGTCAACTGTCAACTGTCAACTGACTTCAAATACCATCGCCATCCCAGCAGAGAGATGCTCCGCGATGTGGCAGTGGAGCATCCATCGCCCCGGATTCGATAGCTCCACCAGCAGCTCCGCGGTCACGCCCACCGGCAGCAGCACCGTGTCCTTCCACACCCGATTGGGATTCGCCACGCCGTTCACGGACAGCACCAGGAAGCGTTGGCCGTGGATGTGGATGGGGTGCTGCATGGCGTGACCGGCGTGGCGCTGGTTCCTCAGGCGCAACCGGACCAGGTCTCCGACATGAAACCGCCAGTCGATCGCGTCGTTTTCCGCGCCGGTCGCCACGTCCCGCACCACCCACCGTACCTGCCGTGCGGTGGTCACCCAGTTCATCTCCGGCATGGTCCCGCTCCACTCGACCGGGTGGAAGTAGAGTGAGTCCATGCGCACGAGCGGGTCGATCGGGAACGGGATATCGCCGAGGCGCACCGTGAGCTCCAGCTCACGATCGGGTGGTCGGTCGAAATGCACGCGGTAGCGCGCGATCTCGGCGGCAACGTCGTCGTTCTCCCGCAGATGATCGAAGCCGGCGCTGAGATCGGGGCGCGCAGGCCGTCGCGCAACGCGCACGAGCCCCAGCGTGTCCACGAGGGCAACGAAGTTGCCGAACACCTTGTCGAGCGCGTGCACGCGGTTGACCAGCGGGACACGCCCGGCGCTCTCGAAGCGGACGTCCACGATGTAGCGCTCGGCCGGCGCGATCACGACGTTCTCGGTCCACTCCTCGCGCTCGTAGTTCCCGAGATCGGAGCCGACGATCTTCATACGCGCGTCGGGAAAGGAGAGGTTGAAGACGCGCGTGCTGGACGCGTTGGTCAGGAAAAAGCGGATGACCTCCCCACGCCGCACCTCCAGCTCGTAGCGCGGCTCGCCGTTCACCAGCAGCACGTTGCCGAAGCGGCCGTTGAGCGCGTGCGTGGCCGCCTCCAACCCGTACGGCACGAGCCCCGCTTCGCCGATCAGCAGGTCGTCCAGCATCAGGATCTCATCGCGGTGTGCCGGCGCGAAGTAGTCGGGGTCGGTCGGCCGGACGAAGAGATTGCCGTACAGCCCGAGGTCCTGCTGGATGTCCTCGCGGTGGTGCGGATGATACCAGTAGATGCCCGCATCGGGGAAATGCACGTGGTAGACGAAGCGCTCGCCCGGTGCGACGGGCTCCTGCGTCACGTGCGGCACGCCGTCGAAGCGGTTGTCCAGGCGGACGCCGTGCCAGTGCACGGCGGTCGGAAGCGCGGTGCGGTTCACGAAATCGACGACGATCGTCGCGCGCTGCGCCACCTCTACGACCGGCCCCGGATACTGGCCGTTGAAGCCGTACATCAGGTAAGAGCGGCCGAGGATGGTGCGGGTGACGGGCCCGGCCTCCAGACGCAGCGTGTCGCCATCATTCAGTCGGATGAACCTGTGAGGAATCGCGGGGGATGCGACGCCGGCAGCGCCCGGATCCGGGAGGAACGGCGTCGCCTGCGGCCGAAAGCCCATGAGCCCCGGGAGCATGGGCACGCCCGGGTGCATGGGCGGCGGCACCCAGCCATCGGACGATTTGCGGCCATGCGCCGCATCTCCCCGACTCTGCGTCTCCGCGTGACCGCCCGCGGCCGCGAGCAGGATCGGTAGATCGTGTGGCTGCAGCCGCATGCTGGGCGAGGCGCCGCGCAGCACGAGCGGGCCGCTGCGGTCGCGGACGGCCGCGGACGGCTCCGCGCTGACCAGGATCAGGAACTTGTTGAATCCGACGCGGCCGACACGCGCGACGCCGTTCCGCACATCCCCGAGCTTCAGCATCGGCCGTAGCACCGGCGTGGTCGCCCACGCGACGTAGGTGAAGTACGGGCCGAGCGTACGCGGGTCGGGAAGTCCGTCCAGCGTCAGGGTCAGATCGTAGAGGTGCTCGCCCTCGGGCGTCACCGCCACGCCGAAGGGCGTGGGGACCCAACCGAGCCGGGCAATGCCGGTGGCCGCCGGGAACGCCGGCGTCGCCACCAGCTCCATGCAGTAGAGGTCGTCGCGCGGCGGGCAGCCGCGCTGCGCCCACGCGGCGGACGCGCCGGCCGCGAGCGCAGCCGGCAGCGCGAGCACGACGCGCAGGACGAGGAGACCCTCACGCCGGCTGCGACAGCAAGCGCCGGCCTTCCGCCACCGTCTCGTCAAAGAACTTCTCCAGCCCGCGATTGCAGCCGCGGCACCCGGCCACGACGCGCTCGGTCCAGGCGAGATACTCCTGCCGGCGCTCGAGCGTCCAGTCGGCCGGCGGCGCGTGTGTGATGTCCCGCACGTTGCAGATCTTGTCCGCGATCTTGATTTGCTTGGCGCGATCCGATAGATGCGGCGCATGCTCGATCTGCAGCTGCTTCCGTACCTGCTTCGGCAGCTTCTTGTCGTCCGTGACCTCTTCCACCAACCGCCGCACCTCGCTGCCGAAATGCGTCTCCAGCTCTTCGGGCGTGGTTTGCGTATCCTCGATGGTATCGTGCAGTATGGCCCCCTGGAGCAGGGCGACGTCGGCGACTCCGCCCAGCCGGGCGAGGATCTCCGCGACCTGGATCGGATGGTTGATGTAGGGCGAAGCCTCGCGGCCTTTGCGCCGCTGGTCCCGGTGCTTCTGCGCGGCGAAATGGAGCGCTTTCAGCAGCGTGGCAAAGGTGTTGCCCGGCTCGGCCACGGCGACCTCGCGGCTGGGGTGGGGAACACGGGACCGGCTCCAGCGTACTCGCGGAGCCGCAATACTACACTAACTCGAGGCCCTGCGGGAAGACCAGATATGACCGTCCGCACCCTGCTCGCTACGCTGTTGCTCGCGGCGGCGCCTGCCGCCGCACACGCGCAGGACTCGCTGCGCGCACAATACGACTCCGGCTACGTCGCCTGGCAGAACGGCGATTACCCGCACGCGCTGGAGCGGCTCGAGCGCCTGCTGCGCGCGCCCGGCGGCGACGCCCTCCTCCGCGATGTGGCGCTGCTCACGGGCGAGCTGTACACGGTGGAGGAA
>JACQPS010000375.1 GCA_016207445.1 Gemmatimonadota bacterium
CGTGTCGGCCGGGATCGGGGGAATGATGTTCTCGATGGCGGCGCCCGCGCCGATGATCAGGTAGATCAGGATCGGCGTCAGCCCGGCCAGCTCGCGCAGGATGTCGTCGATGGGGCCCCTCCGGCGCCTTTTACGCTCCCTCCACCAGTGCGACCGCGACCACGGCGATCCCCTCGCCCCGACCGATCCAGCCCATCCCCTCGTTCGACTTTCCCTTGACGGAGACGGCGGCCGGGCCGATGCCGAGCGCGCGCGCCAATCGCTCGCGCATGCGGGGCACGTACGGGGCCAGCCGTGGCGCCTCGCACACCACCGACACGTCCACGTTCACGACGCGTTCTTTCCGGTCATGTACGAGCTTCACCGCGCGCGCGAGCAGCTCGAGCGAGTCCGCGCCCTGCCACTCGGGCGCGTCCGCCGGGAAATAGGTGCCGATGTCGCCCAAACCGGCCGCACCCAGGACCGCATCGGTGATCGCGTGCGCGACCGCGTCCCCGTCCGAGTGCCCCTCCAGCCCCTTCTCGAACGGAATCTCGACGCCGCCCAGCACCAGCTTCCGGCCGGGGACCAGGCGGTGCGAGTCGTAGCCGATTCCTACACGCATGGCGAGGCTCAGGAGCCCTTCTGCAACCGAAGAATCCGCAAGGCCAGGTGCGCCGCGTTCTTCGCGTTGTCGATCCCGACGCACGCGACCGGCACACCGGGCGGCATCTGCACCGTCGACAGCAGCGCATCCATGCCGCCGAGCGCGCCGGCCGCCAGTGGCACACCGATGACGGGAAGCCGGGTGTGCGCGGCGACCGCGCCCGGCAGCGCCGCCGACAGCCCCGCGCCGGCGATGATCACGCCGAACCCGCGCGCCTCCGCACTGCGCGCCAGCTCCGCCGTCTTGTCCGGCTCGCGGTGCGCGCTCGACACCTCCACCTCCACCTCGACGCCCTCCTGACGCAGAATCGGGAGCGCCTGCTCCATCCGCTCCCGATCCGATTCCGAACCCATGACCACCAGAACCTTCTTCATGCCGCCACTCTCACGATCGGGCAGAAGGCGCTGGCGCTCCGCGGCTCCGCGTCTCCGCGTGATGTCTCCGGCAGCATGGACAGCCGTCGTCGCCCTCGTCGACGAGCGTGTAGTCTTGGTACCGCCGACGAGGAAGGAAACCCGCGTCCTCGATCAGCCGCCGGATCTCGCGCTCGGGCATGATGTAGTCGATGCCGGCCGCGCTCACCACGTTTTCCTCGATCATGAGCGAGCCGAAGTCGTTCGCGCCGAAGCGCAGCGCGATCTGCGCCATCTTCGGCCCCTGCGTCACGTACGAGACCTGGAGGTTGTCGAAGTTGTCGAGCACGAGCCGCGCGAGCCCGGTGAGCCGCAGGTAATCCATCCCCGTCCCGAGCTCGAGCTCCCAGTCCTGCATCTCCGTGTGCAGCGGCTGGAACGACCAGGCGATGAACGCCGTGTAATGCCCCCGCCCGCGCGCGAGGCTGCGCGCCTGCGACGCGCGCAGCTTGAGCAGGTGCTCCAGCCGATCCTCCCAGGTCTCGCCCACGCCGTACATCATGGTCGCCGTCGTGAGCAGTCCCACCTCGTGCGCCGCCTCGTGGATCTCGAGCCAGCGCGCGGAATCGATCTTCTTCGGTGCGATGGTTTCGCGGACCGCATCGACCAGGATCTCCGCACCCGCGCCCGGAATCGAGTCGAGCCCGGCCTCGTGCAGCTGCCGCAGCACCTCGTCCAGCGGCAGCCTCGACACGCGCATGATCATCTCGATCTCGGACGCGCTGAAGCCGTGCACGTGGATCGGGTGGCGCTCCTTGATGGTGCGGAGCAGCTCGAGGTACCAGTCGAGCGAGAGATATGGATTGTGGCCGCCCTGCATCAGGATCTGTACCGCGCCCAGCTCCTTCGCCTCATCGATCTTGCGGCCGACCTCCTCGTAGCTCAGGACGTACGCCTCTTCGTCCTTGGGGCGGCGGTAGAACGCGCAGAACTTGCAGTCGGTGACGCACAGGTTCGTGTAGTTGATGTTGCGATCCACGATGTAGCTGA
>JACQPS010000367.1 GCA_016207445.1 Gemmatimonadota bacterium
ACGCTACGCGCCCTTCGCGGCGCCCTGGAACTTCGCCGGCTTCCCGGCGGCGGCCGTGCCCGCCGGCATGCACTCGAGCGGCTTGCCGCTCTCCGTGCAGCTCGTCACGGCGCCGGGCGGCGAAGCGCTGCTGCTCTCGGTCGCGAAGTACCTGGAAAATCTGCGGCCGTGGCGCAGGCATCCGCCGCTGACCGGCCTCTGATTCCATGCGTCTCCTTCGAGGAAAGGAGGTCGCGATGAGATGGCGTCACCAGGCCGTGGGTCTCCTCCTGCTGGCCGCGCTGTTCGCATGCGGCGATGAGGATGCGACCGAGCCGGATTCGACTCCGGAAAACACCATCGTCTTTCAGCGCGCCGATGGAACGCGCATCAATATGGCTGCGAACGCGCTCGCCTGGTGCGCGGCCTGGGAGACCGGGGTCGTGCCCACACCTGCGGCTCACGTCGGAGGCGGAGCCGGCGTGGCGGGACAACCGGGGTGGAAGCTCCAGGCCGTGGTTGCCGACGTGCGGTTGGGGGAGAAGCTGACGTTCCCCAATACCTTCATCTTCGACCAGCCGAAGAGGGCGGATCTCTTCATTGTCGACCCGCCCAACGAGCTCTCGACTCAAGATGGCCGGTCCAGCGGGCACATCGTCTTCCAGCAGCTGAGCTGCCCGAACGGGGTCGTGGAGTTTTCGATCGATGCGGTCGTCGGCAGTGAGTTCGGCGACGGCCCGTCGGTTTCGGTGAAGGGCACGTTTCGCGCGTCTCTCTCTCAGCCGCCCGGCTGAGCGCCTGTCCGCGCTGCCGTCCTTGTCCGTCCCGGCCAGCGGCTGTATCATGCCGAACACCCGTCGGTTGCACGGCTTCGCCCCTCCCGGGAAGCGCGCATGCCCCGCCCACCGTCCCGGCTCCGCTCCCACTTCTCGGAGCTGAAGCGACGCCGCGTCTTGCACGTGGCCGCGGCGTACGCCGTGGTGGCGTGGATCGTGGTCCAGGTGGCCGTCACGACTTTTCCCTACCTCGGCGTACCGGCCTGGCTCACGACCGCGCTGATCGTCATCGCCGCGCTCGGTTTCCCGCTCGCCGTCGTTCTCGCCTGGGTGTTTCTGCGGGAGCCGGAGGCGAAGCCGGAAGCGGTGGCGACGACGTCGTCCCCAACGGAACCGGTGAAGTTTTCCGCCGCGCGGGTGACTGTGGCGGGTGCAGCGGGTCTGGTGCTGGTCGGCGCCGGCATCTACCTCGCGCGCTCGCTGCCGGCTCCGGGCGACGAGGCCGCGGCCAGCGAGCCCGCGATGGCCCCGCCGCCGGGCGCGCGCGTGCTGGCGCAGGTGACGTTCTCGGATGCCGTGGAAGAGTTCCCGGCGTTCGCGGCGGACGGGAAGCGCATGGTCTACAGCCGGGAGACGGCAGGATACAAGCAGCTCTTCGTGCGTGACCTGAGCACGGGCGAAGAGACGCAGCTCACGGCCGAGACGCGCGACCACATCCAGCCGGACTGGTCGCCCGATGGCGCGGCCATTGTGTTCGTGCGCGCGAGTGAGCCGGGCGGGCGGCTGCAGCCGGCGGATGTGTTCACGCAATACATGGGCGGAAGCATCTGGCGGCTCGAGCTGGCGAGCGGGCGCACGCAGCAGCTGGTCGAGAACGCTTACAACCCCAGCTTTTCGCCGGACGGGCGGCAGATCGCCTTCGATGCGTCGCTCGCCGGGCCCCGCCGCGTCTGGATCGCGGACGCGTTTGGCCGCAACGCCGTCCAGCTGACCACCGACGCCTCCGAGGCGGTCGCGCACATCGCGCCCGACTGGTCGCCGGACGGCACCCTGCTCGTGTTCCAGAACGTCGAGAAGACCAAGATCGACATTCGCACCGTCGATGTCGCCACACGCGCACTCCACTGGCTGACGGACGACCTGTTCCGCGACGTCGATCCCGCCTTCTCACCGACGCGGCGCGAGGTCGTCTTCACGTCGAACCGCGCGGGCGGCTACAATCTCTGGCGCGTCGCGGTCGGAGCCGACGGCGCGCTGGCGGGCGCGCCGCAGCAGGTCACCATGGGCGCCGGACAGGATGTGGAGCCGGCGCTGGCGCCGGATGGACGCCGCATCGCCTACGTCACGCTCAACCAGAACGCGGACCTGTGGCGGCTCCCGCTCTCGCCGGAGACCGGGCTCCCGGCCGGTGCACCCGAGCCCGTCATTGCCACGACGCGCGAGGACAGCCGCGGCGCGTTTTCGCCCGATGGCCGCTGGATCGCATTCAACTCCGATCGCACGGGCGAGATGAACATCTGGCTGTACTCGGTCGAGAGCGGCAGCACGCGCCAGCTCACGCGCGGCGTCGGCGGCGATTTCCAGCCGCGCTGGTCGCCGGACGGTCAGCGAGTCGTGTTCTTCTCGTCGCGCGCCGGCAACGCCGACATCTGGAGTGTAGATGTGTTGACGGGCGAGCTCGCGCAGCTCACGGCCGATTCCGCGCTGGACGTGAATCCGTTCTTCTCGCCGGACGGACGGCGCATCGCCTTCCAGTCCGACCGCGGCGGGCGCAAGGAAGTCTGGCTGATGAACGCGGATGGCTCAGAGCAGCGCCGGTTGACCACGACGGGCGTGACCGACCACGTGATGCTCTGGGTTGGCCGCACCGTCGTGTACACCGTTCGCGCGCAGGAGGGCACGGAGCAGCTCCAGGTGGACGTCGAGACGGGCAACACCCGTCCGTTCGCGCGCGTGCGCGGCGGTGCGCACATGTCCAGCTCTCGCGCGGGTACGCACATCCTGGATGTGGACGGGCACAAGGTGCTCTGGCTCTCTCCGATCCGCGGCGGGCAGCCCACGCGCGTGTTCGAGTTCGAGCATGCCGAAGTCCGCATCGACTACCCGGTCTGGTCGCCGGACGGACGCTGGGTGCTGTTCGACCGGCTCGAGCCGACGGGTGGCGACGTCTGGATCCTGGAGCTCGGCGCCCCGGCCGAGGCCGGGAGGACCTGACGATCGGGTCGCATGCACGACGCTTTCATGGCGAACCAGGAGGCGGGCCCATGATGCGCACGATCGAGAACATCTATCGCGTCGTCGTCGCGCTCATGTTCGCGCTGGGCCTGCTGCACACGGGCCTGGCGCTGGTGGTTTATGACCACCTCACTGCCGGCGCTCTGTGGTTCGCCGGCACGGGGCTGCTCATCATGATCATGGCCGTGCTCAACTGGCTCGTGCTGCGCACCGGCGCCCGTGACTCCGCCGTGAACCGGATCGCGGCCGCCGCCAACCTGGTGGTCGCGGCCTTCGCGGGCATCGCGTCGCTCTTGATCCAGGAGCCGCAGGCGTACGCGCTGCTCGCGCTCTTCGTCGCCGGCGCGCTCCTGCCGGACCGGCTGCGTCAGGCCGCGCTGCTCGAGCGGGGCGGCGCCAACGCGGCGCCCGAGCGCCGGATCGTGAAGGTGGCCCGCTACCGGGTGAAGGCGACGGAACTCGGGACGGTCGAGTCGGCGATCCTCGAGTTCGTAGCGGCGGTGCGGCGTGCGGAGGCGCATACGGTGTACGAAGCGTATCGCCAGCCGGACGGCGTCACGTTCCTCCACTTCATGTCCTTCGCGAACGCGGGGGCGGAGCAGATGCACCGGCAGGCGCCGTACACGCTGCGCTTCGTCGATGTGCTCTACCCCCGGTGCGAGGAC
>JACQPS010000368.1 GCA_016207445.1 Gemmatimonadota bacterium
CCGGTAGGTAATGCGCGCGCGCGAGAGGTCGTAGGGCGAGAGCTCGAGTGAAACGCGATCCCCGACCAGCACGCGAATCTTGAACTTGGACATCTTCCCGGCCGCATACGCCAGGACCATGTAGCCGTTGTCGAGCCGCACACGGAACTTCTGCCCGGGCAGCACTTCGGTCACAACCCCTTCCATTGCGATCGGCTCTTGTTTGGCCATAGGCCCTCCACGGGCGGGCCGTCAGGCCGTAGCCCCAAAAAGAGATCCGCGACGCGCATCGGCGGGGATGCACGCCGCGGTGGCACGTCAGGGGCCGTTGGCCCCGCGCAGTTGTATGATATAATCTAACGGTTCGGGCGCGAATGTTCAAATCGCGCCGCCGCTTGCGCCGCTCCTGGCGACGGCGACCCGTGCGACGGCCGTCAGGCGTCGGAGGCCGTGCCCGTCAGCAGCGCATCGCAGTCGAGGAGCTGGGGGCCGTTCTCGGTGCAGACGGCGTACTGCCGGTCGGGGTAGAGCGACACGCCGGCGTACTCGCCCTTCCCGTTCAGCACGTAGAACACGAGGCCGAAGTTCGGCAGTCCGCGCGCGTTGAGCAGGTGTTTCTCGACCGTGTTCTTCTGCACGCGCCGGAGCGCGTCCAGCGCCGCGTCCTTGGGGTGCATGCCGCGGCGCATGTTTTCGACGATGAGGAACGAGCAGAGATTGTACAGGTTGGCCTCGCCACGCCCGGTGGAGCCGGCGGCGCCGACGTCCTGGTCCACGTAGAGCCCCGCGCCGAGGATCGGCGAGTCACCCACGCGGCCGGGAATTTTCCAGGCCAGTCCGCTGGTGGTGGTGGCGCCGGCGATCTCGCCGCGCGGGCCGAGGGCGTCCAGGTTGATGGTCCCCCAGAAGTGCTCGGCATCGATCAGCCCATCCGCGACCATGGACAGCCCGGCGCGGACCGCGGCATCGCTGCGGCTCTTGCCGGGGAAGTGCTCGGGGTCGGTGCGCCGCTTCCACTCGAGCCAGAGGCGCCGCGAGGTGTCCGTGTTGAGGTCGTCCTCGATCGTGAATCCCATCTGGCGCGCGAACCGCTGCGCATCCTTGCCCACGAGCAGGTGATGGTCGGTGTGCTCCATGACGGCCTTCGCGACGAGCGACGGCGTGCGCACGCCCTCCAGCGCCGCCACGGCGCCCGCGCGCTTCTTCGGCCCGTGCATGCAAGACGAGTCGAGCTGGACCACGCCTTCGGCGTTCGGCAGCCCGCCGTAGCCGACGCTGGTGTCCTCGGGGTCCAGCTCGTTCACGTTCACGCCCGCCACACACGCCTCGAGGACGTCCGCTCCGGAAGTCAAGGAGGCGAACGCCTTCTCGACGGCGGTCTGGCGGCCGCCCGCGCGGTAGCGGTGCCCGTTCGCCGAGGCGATCACGAGCGACCGGGCCGCGCGCGTGATCACGGCCGGCGCGCCGGCGAAGCCCTGCAGCACCTCGGGCGCGGCCGCGGCGGCCACGCCGGCCAGCGCGGCGCCGCGCACGAAGTCGCGGCGGCTCAGTCGTTCGTTCATGGGCGGCGTTCGGCTCCTGTGCGAGTTCACGAGCTTCGAGTCGTCGTATGACTATGGGGACGCGGCCAATAGAGGCCCGACGCCTCGCTCGCGCAAGCGCGAGCGCCCGAACGAGCCCATGGCGTGAGCACGCCGTCCGTCGCACGTTATGCCCGAGCCGCAACCGGTAGCCCGCTCGCCCTGTCTCATCCGGTGAAGGCTCGCCTCCTCCCGGAGACCTCCGATGCACCCGCTCCCGCTGCTGGCCGCGCCCGTGTACGAGTACGCGTACCGCTACGGCAAGGGATTCCCGGTGCCGCCGAACCTGATCCAGGGGCCGAAGATCCTGCTGACGGACGGCTCGAACGGCTCGGCCGCCGAGACGTTCGCGCTCATGTTCAAGCTGCGGCGGGCGGGGACGATCATCGGGCGGCGCACGGCGGGCGGCGGCATCGGCGTCGCGCTCTACAGTCAGACGCTGGTCGATGGCGGACGGGTGGGCATCCCGAACCGCGCGGCGTACAACCCGGTGGCGGGCACGTGGGACATCGAGAACTACGGCGTCACGCCGGACATCGAGGTCGACGTGGGCGTCGACGACTGGCGCGCCGGCCGCGACCCGCAGCTCGAGCGGGGCGTCCAGGAGGCGCTGCGGCAGCTGGCGAGCTTCAGGAAGCCGGTGTCGAAGCGCCCCGCGCCGCCGAAGCACCCGTAGCTACTGCGGCGGCGCGGCTCCGGCCGAGAGGGTTGAACGTCGGGACCGCTGAGCGCCTGGCTCGCCCGCGGCGGAAATGAGGTGCGCGGCGAGACGACGCGCGAGGGAAAGGATGGTCAGCACGGTCGGCCGGCCCAGCGCCTCGGGGAAGACGCTGGCGTCACAGACGTAGAGGTTGCGCACCTCGGTCTCGAGGTCGGTCGAGAGCATCTCGCCGATGCGCACGGTGCCCGACGGGTGCGTGCCGCGCAGCGGCGTGCTGAAGACGCGGCCGGGATCGCACCCGGCCCGGCGCAGGATGCGCCCCGCGACTTCCTCGGCCCGGTCCAGGCGCGCGCGATCGTTGGGCGTGAGTCCCTTGCTCACCCGCCCCCGCTCGTCCACGCCGCCGCTGATCTCGTCCTTCAGCTTGATCATGACGCCGAGCGTGCGGCCCCAACGATGCCAGGTGAGCGGGTACGCCGGCCCCTTGAGCGCCAGGATGATGGGATACATGAGCCAGGGGTCGATGAGCGTCGAGTAGAGCACGCCCAGCTCGTCGTCCGGCGCGCTCCAGGTCATGGGCGGATCCGCGCCGTTCCCCTTCTCCTGCGCGTGACCGTACACCATCACGGTGGTGTCCATGGTCATGCCGCGCCCGGCGCCGGCGAGGCCGCTCTGCCGGAGCAGCACGGGCGTGCCGATCCCGCCCGCGGCGACGACGACGCGTTCCGCTTCCACGACGAAGCTCCGCCGCTTGCGCCGCCCGACCACACCGACGGCGTGACCACCCTCGACGAGCACGCGCTCGGCAAGTGCGCCGGTCCATAGCTCGCAGCCGGCGGCGACGGCGTCGTCCGCGAACTCCGCGGCGTTCCACTTCGCGCCGCAACGGCAGCCGAGCATGCACCGGGCACCGCAGTCGAAGTGAGAGGCGCGGCGTGGCTGGAGGAACTTCGGCTGGGGCTCCCACGCCATGCCGAGCTCCGAGCCCGCCTCCGCGATGCGCGTGGACGCCACGCCGCGCAGCTCCGGAGCGAGCGGCGCGATGTGCAGCTCGTGCATGAAC
>JACQPS010000369.1 GCA_016207445.1 Gemmatimonadota bacterium
GCGGCCGCCTATGCGCACCTGGGACGCGAGGCGATGGCGCTGCTCCGGCTCGCGTCCGTGGACCGGCAGGAGCTGGTCCGGCGCACGCGTGTCTCGGGGCTGCACCAGTTGCGCGAGGCGCTGGCGGCAGGGCGCGGCGTCGTGCTCGTCACCGCGCATCTCGGCAACTGGGAGCTGGGCGGCGCGCTGCTCGCTGCGCACGGCGTACGCCTGGCAGCCGTGGCGCAGCGCCAGGGCAATCCCCTGGTCGACACGGTTCTGAACCGCGCGCGCGAGCGGCTGGGCGTGCAGGTGATCGAGCGGGGGCGCGCCTCGAGCCGTGCGCTCGAGGCCCTGCGCGCCGGTTACGTGGTGGCATTCCTCCCCGATCAAGATGCGCGGCGCGCCGGCGTGTTCGTCCCCTTCCTGGGTCGGCCGGCGTCCACGCACCGCGGCCCCGCGCTGCTGGCGCTGCGGGCGGGCGCGCCGCTCTTCGTCGGGGTTGTCCTGCGCAGCGGCGCCGGTTACGAGGCGCGCGTGGAGGAGGTCGAGGCGTCCCGCGAGGGCAGCGTCGAAGACGTCGTCTACCGACTGACGGCGGCGTTCACCCGCAAGCTGGAGCTGGCGGTTCGGTCCGCGCCGGACCAGTATTTCTGGCACCACCGGCGCTGGAAGACGCGGCCGCCGGCGGAACCGGTGGCGGCACGGCAGGTATAAGCGAGAAGCGAGAAACTGAAGCGGGTCGGGCAGGTTTCGCACCGAAAGCAGACGTGATCTACATCTGCATACCGACGCACAACGAGGAGCGGACGGCGGGGGTGGTGCTGTGGAAGATCCGCCAGGTGATGGCGGAGTTCCGCCGCGACTACCAGTTGCTCGTCGTGGACGATGCGTCCACGGATGCGACGGCCGCGGTTCTCGCCCCGTACGAGCGGGTCCTGCCGCTAACCGTCCTCCGCAACGCGACCCGCCGCGGCTATGCCGCCTCCCTGGAAACGCTGCTGCGCGAGAGCGTGCGCCGGTCGGGCTACCCGAAGCGCGATGTGGTTGTCACGCTGCAAGCGGATTTCACCGACGAGCCGGCGGAGATCCCGACGCTGGTGAAGCGGATCGAGGCGGGCGCCGACGTCGTGACGAGCGCGCTCTCGCTGGACGGCCGCCGCGCGCCGCGGAGCGTCCGCTGGGCACGGCGCGTGCTTCCGTTCCTGGTGCGGCGCTCGCGCTGGCCCGAGCCGGTCACCGATCCGCTGTCGGGGTTCCGGGCATACCGGCTCATCACGGTCAAGAAGGCGCTGGCCGAGCGGGACGGCCGGCCGCTCCTGCGCAGCGAGGGGTGGGCGGCGAACGCCGAGCTGCTGCGCGCGGTCGCGCCGCACGCCCGTCGCATCGATGAGGCGCCTGTCGCGTTCCGTTACGACCGCCGCGAGCGCGAGACGCGCTTTCGTCCCTTCGCGACGATGCGGCAGATCCTGCGGGTGCTGCGCGCCGCGCCGGAAAGCAGCGCGGGCAGGGTGGAGCCGCCGATGACGCCCGCCGCCGCCGTGCCAACGCCGGAGCCGGAGCCGTCCACGCGAGCCGAAGCCGGCGCCGCGGAGCAGGGCCGAGCCGGACGGCGCGGCCAGCGCGGCTCACGCCGGCGGCGGGGCGGGCGTCGGCGTCGCGGCGGCAGCGGCGCACAGGCGAAAGGCGGCGGCGCGCCCGGCTCGCCCCCGGCCGGCGGGTCCTGAAGGCGTCAGCCTGGAAGAATGAACACTCGAGTGACTGCGACGTTGCTGCTTCTGCTGGGTCTGGCCGGCAGTGCGCGGGCCCAGGAAGCAGGCCCGATCGTTCCGCCGGCGCCGCTGCCACAGGACGGGCCGTCCGCGGTACCGATGGCGGTGGCGCCCGTGCCGTTCGGACCGGGCGAGCGTCTCGGCTACAAGGTGAGCGTGAGCCCGTTCGGCCAAGTGGGGCGCGGCTCGATGGAGGTCGTCGGCCTCGACACGATCCGCGGCTTTCCTGCCTACCATCTGCGCTTCAACCTCAAGGGCGGCATCCTGTTCGCCAAGGTGGACGACCGGCTGCAGTCGTGGTTCGACGTCTCGCGGCTCGTGTCCCGGCGCTTCAAGCAGGATCAGAAGGAGATCAACTACGAGCGGCATCGCACTTACGACTTCCTGCCGGAGGAGCGGCGCTGGATTCGACTGGACAGGAACGAGACGGGCGAGCTGGCAACGGATCAGCCGCTGGACGACGTCTCCTTCCTCTACTTCGCGCGCACGCTGCCGCTCGAGGTGGGAAGGACGTACACCTTCGACCGCTACTTCAAGCAGGACGGCAACCCGGTCGTGTTGAAGGTGGTGCGGAAGGAGACGGTGACGGTGCCGGCCGGCACGTTCCGCACGATCGTGGTCCAGCCCATCATCCAGACCAGGGGCCTCTTCGGCAAGGGCGGCAAGGCCGAGGTCTACTTCACGGATGACGAGCGGCGCCTGCTGGTGCAAATGAAGTCGGACGTGCCGGTGCTCGGTTCGCTCAACCTGTACTTGCAGTCCTACACGCCCGGCGAGAGACTCAGTTCCGCCGCCGGGTCCTGACGTGGCCGAGCCGAAGCCGCGCGAGGCCGATCTGTCCCGGGTGCGCACAGTCCCGGTGATGGCGCGGCCGAACAAGGTGCGGGCCGAGGACCTCGCCCATCCGCCTGCCGGCGACCGCAGCTTCCGCGCGTTTCTCGACTCGCTCCCCTCCCTCCTCGAGGCGCGGTCGTTCCGTGCCGTTGTCGACGCCGTGGTGGCCGGCCACCGGGCGAAGCGCGCCGTCGTCTGCATGCTGGGCGGCCACGTCGTCAAGGCGGGCCTGACGCCCGTGCTGCTCGACCTGATGGAGCGGGGCATCATCACGCACCTGGCCTCCAACGGCTCGGCCGTCATCCACGACTACGAGCTGGCCCGGTGGGGTGGGACGAGCGAGGACGTCGAGGCGGGGCTGGCCGACGGCAGCTTCGGCATGGCGGAGGAGACGGGGCGAGAGATGAACGAGGCGATCGTGCATGGCGCGCGCAGCGGGTGGGGCCTGGGCGAAGCGCTGGGCCGCGCGCTGGCGGCGCGGCAGGACCTGGCCTACCCGCAGCTGTCGCTGCTGCTGGGCGCGCGGCGGCTCGGCATCGAGTTCACCGTGCACGCGGCGCTGGGTGCCGAGATCATCCACCAGCACCCGGCCGCCGATGGCGCGGCCATCGGCCAGACCAGCCACACCGATTTCCGGCGGCTGGCGGCGGGCGTCGAAGGCCTGGACGGGGGCGGCGTGGTGCTCAACCTGGGGTCGGCGGTGATGATGCCCGAAGTCTTTCTCAAGGCCCTGACCATCTGCCGCAACCTGAACGGCGGTCGGCCGCGCGACTTCGTGTCCGCGGATTTCGACATGATCCGGCAGTATCGGCCGCGCGTGAACGTGGTCGAGCGGCCGACGCGCTCGGGCGGAGGCCAGGGGTATATGATCACCGGCCACCACGAGCTGATGATCCCCCTGCTGGCGTGGGCGATCGTCGCCGAGCTCGAGGAACTGCAGGCCTCCTAGGCCGCCGGTCCTACTCCTCTGCCGCGACCGCGATGGGGCTCCCGGCCTGCAACGGGATGCGCATCAGGTTGCGGTGGTGCAGGTCGAGCGCGTAGAGGAACCCCTCGTCGACGGCCAGCCCGTAGAATTCGGCGCCGGGCACGCGCGCCAGGATCTGACGCGACCCGTCCTTGCCGATGCGCAGGATCCGTCCTTCGCCGCCCCGCTCGCCCGCCAGCACATCGCCATCGCTCGTCGCCGCGACGGCCACGAGCCGGCCCCGCTCGAAGCCGGTTGGCAACACGCTGCGCCAGCCGCGCGGGTCGACGCGAATGATGTTGCCGGCGTGGGTCGCGGCATAGACCACGCCTGCGCTGTCGCTCGCGATCTGGTAGAGCCGCGCCCCCAGATCGATCCAGTGCTGCACCTGGCCCTGCGCGCTGACGCGGCGGAGGCGGCCCGACCAGTCCGCGATGACCACGCCGCCGCCGGGCAACGGCGCGGCGCCGTAGGTGGGCTCGCCGCCGAGCTCTGCGGTGACGACAGCGGCGCGGCCATCCGCCTCGACGCGGTACAGGTAGTTCTGGCCGCGCGCGCGGGCCAGCACGAACGCACTGCCGGAGGGTCCCGGCACGGGCGCGTACAGCGCATCCGCCGGCAGTCGCGCGAGTGTCTCCGGGTAGCGCTGGCCGTCCCAGAGGTGCAGCAGCCGGGGCCTGGGCCGGAGCGCGAGCGGGTCCCAGCCGTAGCCGGCCTGGAGCACGTGGCCGTCCCGCACGGCGAGGCCCCAGCTCCACGGGAGCTCGCGCGCCACCACCTCGGGCTGGCGGGCCGAGGCGACGTGGAAATGCACGGGCACGTGGCCGGCCTTCTGGTCGCCGCCCACGAGCTCGAGCTCGACTACGCCGTGGTAGGTGCCGGGCGCGAGCCCCGCAGCCCGGGCGCGCACGATCAGCACATCGCCGAGCCGCTCGACGCGGGACCATTCCGGCCAGCGCGCCGGCTGCCACGCCGCCGCGGCGCCGCCTTCCCGGCGCACGGTCACGGCCTTGCCGGCCGAGCCGCCGGGCGCCGCGGTCAGCCACACCGAGGCGGGCGCAGCCACCAGCGCCGGCGTGTGGAACCCGATGCCCAGCTTCGCCGTCACGGTGCCGTCGGAGGTCTCCGTGATGCCGGCGAGCCGGAACGGGTGCGGCGACGGCAGCTCGAAAACGTGCCGGCGTGTCGCGCCCGGGAACGGGTCGCCGCCGTCGGCGTTGCTGCCGCGACCGAGATCGCCGCGCGCGTCCGCCTGGAGCAGCCCGACGGCCGTGCGGTTCTCGTCGCGGTTCCAGGCGCCGAGCTCACCCCGATCCGGCTCGACCCGCCAGATCAGGAGACCCGTGCCCGGGAGTCGCCGATCGGAGCCCACTCGCTGGCGGTTCTCCAGCAACAGGTACTGGCCGCCGGACGCCGGCAGGTCGTACCGGAACACGACAGCCTCGCGCTCGACCGGCGGCGCCGCGAGCAACGTGTCGCCGGGGCCGATCCACTCCACGCGCACCCAGCCGACCTGCTCCTTCTCCCACGCGCTCGGGTGCGCGGGCGACCAGCGCGCGCTGTGGCTACCCGTGCCCATCAGGCCCCATGCGCCGATGCCCTGCGACGAGCCGTCGTAGTCGTAGAGGTCTGGCAGCCCGAGTGCGTGCCCCGCCTCGTGCGCCAGCACGCCGACGTGCAGTGGCGCACACGTGCCGGGCTCGAGCGCGGGCAGGATCACGTAGTCTGCGACACGCACCGGCTCGCCGTTCGCGGCCAGGTCGTTGGTCTCGAAGGGAGCCATCGCGCCGCGGTGCGGCCAGATCGCGCCCGTGCGCCAGTCGCCGGGGCAGCTCGTGGCGTAGAGGAATGCGACGAAGTCGACGAAGCCATCGTCGTCGCCCGAATTCGGGACGCCGTCCGGGCCATCGTTGTCGTAGCGCCCGAAATCGAGCAGCTCGTCGGCGCGCCGCAGCACCTCGGCGCGGAACTCGGCCATGCGGCCGAACTGTGCCCAGCCGAACTGCTGCTGCGGCAGGTAATGGGCGGCGTTCCTGGGCAGGCGGATCCAGGGGGCGACGTCGCCTTCCACCGTAACCAGTCCGGAGGAGACCTCGCGCCAGTAGCCGGAGAAGCTGACCGTATCAGCGCGGCCCGCGCCGAACAGCCGCTCGGCCAGCACCGTCTCGGCGAACGGCGCCGCCACGTCCGCGTAGCGGACCGGAATGACGGGCACGCGCAGGACACCCGCGAGCGCGGCGCCACGCGCCGCCGCTGCCGCGGGCGCCAGGCCCGCCAGCTCGCCGGACGCCGCGAGTTCCGCGCGCCGCCGCCGCACCTCCGCCGCCTTGCCCAGCCAGCCGCGGCTGAACTCGAGCGGCGCCACGGGCCGGGCATCCAGCCCGGCAATGGAGGCGGGCGGAGACGCTTCGCCTCCGGCCGCCCCGAGCGACGACGGGAGCTGCGCCCCGGCCGAGCGCGGTGCGGCGTAGCCCAGGGCCGCCAGGGCGCAGAACACGAGTACAGCTCGGCTCCCCGGGCGCGCCGGAATGGAGGGAGAACGGCGGATGCTTCGCTCCTTCGCAAGCACCGACCGGCGCAGCTTCGCGCCAGGTCGGCGGTCTCTCTATGTGAGGTTGTTGACCAACACGGGTGAGCGCCTCGAGAGGCACTGCTCCAAGCTCTAATCTGGCAACGAATTGCGGCCGGGTCAACCCTTTTGCCGAAAGCGACTTACGAGCCGCGCCCGGGGGTTGACCCGCGCCCCGCTTTCTGTATATTACAACTGCTGCCGGCGTGGCTCGCGAGGGCGCCCGGCAGTTTCTGTCGAAGTGCTTCGCAGAACCTGCGAGTACGCGCCTGGACAGGTGGGTTGCGCTCGCAGGGATAGGCCCGCCGCCTCCTGGCGTCGGGCTCGCGAGGCGAGGGCGCAAACGGCCCCCATCGTCTAGTGGCCCAGGACATCTGGTTCTCAGCCAGAAAACCGGGGTTCGATTCCCCGTGGGGGTATCGTCGGTCGGTTCAAGATGGTTGTGGTCGCTTAGCTCAGTTGGTTAGAGCGTTCGGTTCACATCCGAAAGGTCCCAGGTTCGAGTCCTGGAGCGACCATGTTCGCCCCCCTGCGACGAGTCGCCGCGCCGGTTTGCGACGCGGCGTTTTTCACGCGAGCAGCTCTTTGCCGAGCTGGGGGAGCGAGGCAAAGAAGGCGAAACGCACCAGCCGACCCAGCAGGCCCGCCGTGAAGAAGGCGCTGAAGGCGACCTCGAGCATGCCGCAGGCGACGCTCACGATGTAGAAGGGCGGAAACCCCAACGAGGCGCTGACAAATACGAAGAGGGAAACGCGGTCGCTCCGATCCCGGAGCTGTTGCTGGACTCGGCTCAAGCGCTGCTGTCGGCGCAGGAATGGGAGCGTGAGCGCGCCGCGGCCGACCAGGTACATCGCCGACTTGGCCGCCATCTGCCCCAGCGTTGCACTCAAGACCAGCACCGGGACCGCGCCCAGTGGCGCGAGTGCCGCGACACCGATCAAGTAGAGCTCGGTATTCACCACTGGCACAAAACCGCTCAGCACGGCTACGGCGAACGTGGTCAGGACGACCACGACCGGCACCCAAAGCTCGGGCAAGTCCATTCGCTTCGTCTCTGATCACGCCGGGGGAACAAAGAGTCCGAAGAGCGGCCGGAAATCTATGGCCGGTGCCCCGCCCCGGCTATACAACGGCCCTCTGGACAGCCGTACACGCGCCGCCTAAGATCGGAAAGGCACGCCGAATCCGCAGGCGCCGCTCCCCTGGCCCACGCGGCGCCGCAGGCGCCCTCGCCCGGAAACGAGCACCCCGGCCCCACGAGCACGGAGGAACCTTCCATGGCACCGAGCGCCGATCGTATCCGCGTGAGACTCAACTGGATCCAGATCCTGGACAAGCTCGAGCCGGCGTTCGAGGAGCACGGCGAGTTCCGGTTCACGGTCCGGCTCTCGGACGCGAGCTCCGGTAAGGTGCTCCAGGAGACGAAGCTTCCGCGGGAGGCGGAGTACTACGCCATCTCGGATCGGCCCGGGTGGAACCGTTTGCCGCTCGACGAGGTGGTCTTCGAGGGCGAAACCCCGGACTCCCTCAAAATCGAGCTGACGGGCGAGGAGCTCGACTTCCTTTCGCCGAACGAGCAGCTCGACCCGTATCAGCGCGTGTTTACCGGCCCGCCCGCCTCCTGGGTAGGGTGGTACGGGCCGGGCGATGAGGGCGGGCAGGCCACGGCGGACGATCCCGAGAATCTGCGCAACTGGCGGGTCTGCTACAGCATCGAGCGGGTGTGATTCATACCTCGATTCACCGCGGAGGCCGCAAGTTGGCGGTCCAGCCGCGCGGCGTCACCGGGAAGAGCGAACTATCTCCGCCCCCAGGGTGAGCAGATCCTCAACTTCGTCGACGTCGTGTACCCGCCCCGCCAACGCGACCGCGCGCCTGCGCTCGGCGTCGTCCCGAACCTCGCCCCGCAGCACGATGCGGCCGGGGCTCGCCTCCTCCACGTCGATCCGCCGCCGCCCCAGCACGCGGTCACCCCAGAGGGCGTCCAGGACCCGGTCTTCCAGTCGGGTGCGACGACGGCCCTGCAACGCCTCCCGCACCAGCCGCCGCCCGCGCCGTGACAGCAGCAAGCCGGTCGCGAGCGCGCCCAAGCCGATCGCCACCGCCACCCCCACCTTGAGTGCTCTTCCCCTCAGGCGTTTGCCTCTGCTGCGTCGCTGCATCGCCGACTCACCGGGACAGACCCCCCGTAACCGCGCATGTGGGACCGACCGGGCCACTCGAACCGGAGGTAGTATGGAGCGCGACGAGATCCGGCGCAAAGCGGCCGAATGACGGATGGCCGCTACGCCCGCAACGCTTCCAGCGGGGTCTGCCAGAAGCGGTGCCGTACGCGCAAGGCCAGCAGGATCGCCACCGCGGCGAGCCCCGCCGTGAAGCCGGCCCAGATGCCGAGCGGCCGCAGCGGCGTGCGGAATGCCAGCAGGTATCCCACCGGCAGGCCGACCAGCCAGTAGCCGACGGCGGCGGCCAGCATGGGCGTGCGGGTATCGGCGGAGCCGCGCAGCACCGAAATCCCGGCGACCTGCGCGCCATCGAAGACCTGGAAGAGCGCCGCGATGAAGAGCAGACGCGCACCCAGCTCGATGATCGCAGGGTCGGGCGTGTACAGCCCGATCAAGGTCCGCGGCACCCAGAGGAACCAAAGGGCGCACAGCGCCATGAACCCGACCGCGAGCAGGTAGGTGCCGAGCGCGGCGCGGCGGGCGGCGCGTGCCCGGCCTGCGCCGATGTGGTGCCCGACGCGCACGGATCCGGCCAGGCTCACGCCCAACGCGACCATGAAGGTGATCGAGGCGAGATTGATCGTGACCTGATGCGCGGCCAGCTCAACCGGGCCCAGCCAACCCATCATCACGGCCGCGAACGAGAACAGTCCGACCTCGAACGCGAGTTGCCCCCCGATGGGCGCGCCGATACGCGCGACGCGGGCCAACAGCGCGCGCTCGACGCGCCAGTGCAGCGCCCGCCAATCCAGGTACCGGCGGTGGCGCACCAGCAGCAGCGCGAGACCGGCGAGCATGGCCCAGCGCACGATGGTCGTGGCCCACCCGCTCCCCACCACACCCATGGCCGGGATCCACCCCGGAACGCCGTAGATGAGCAGCCAGTTCGCCAGGATGTTCAGGCCGACGCCGAGGAAGGTGATCACCATGGTGGGCTTCACCACCCCCATTCCTTCCAGGTACTGCCGGCCGGCCACGAACACGAACGCCGGCGGCACGCCCCAGGCCAGCGCGCGCATGTAGGCTCCCGCGAGCGAGGCCACCGCCGGCTGCTGCCCCAGCAGCTCGGCGAGCGGGCCGCCCAACGCGGAGAAGAGGGCGACGGGCACGCTCAGCGCGAGCGCCAGCCACACGCCCTGCACGAGGGTGCGTCGACAACGCTCGTGCTCGCCGGCGCCGAAAGCCTGGCTCACGACCGGCGTCATGCCCACCAGCACGCCGCTGCAAAAGAGGACGGCGAAGATGTGCAGCGCGCTGCCGAGCCCCGCCGCCGCGAGCGCCCGCGCGCCCAGCGGGCCCACCATCACCGTGTCGGCGGTATTCATCCCCACCTGCCCGAGCTGGCTCACGACAATGGGCCCGGCCAGCCGGAGCAGGCCGCGGAGCTCGTGGCGGAACAGACGCCGCCGCCGCCGCCGCGGCGGCGCGACTTTCACCGCGGAGACCGCAAAGACCGCGGAGGATTCTTCGCGTACCGGCCGGCTCAGCGAGGAGTGAAACTTCATTTATTGGGTTTTCGGTTTCCGGTACTGAACGATTCTCGCGTTGGCAACTCCTGGCGTTCCTTCGCGTGCTTTGCGGTGAATCCCCGGCAAGAACCGCAAAAGATAACCGCGGCTTCGCCGCCGCGGCAGCCGCGCGCACCCCTGGCCGCTCCCCGGCGCCGCAAGAACCGGGTTGAAGCACGGCCGCGCGCGTGCCATACTCGGGCGACGGAGGAACCGATGACCCGAATTCCCGACGACTACCAGCGCATCGAGCGCGCGATCGCTTTCCTGGACGCGCACTTCCGGGAGCAGCCGCGCCTGCGCGACGTGGCGCGCGCCGCCGGGCTCAGCGCATACCACTTCCAGCGCCTTTTCCGGCGCTGGGCCGGGGTGAGCCCGAAGCGCTTCGTCCAGTTCTTGACCGCAGAATACGCCCGAGGACTCCTCATGGACTCACACAACGTGCTACGCACCTCTTACGAGGCAGGGCTCTCCGGTCCCGGCCGCCTTCACGACCTGATGGTCAGTGTGCACGCGGGCACGCCGGCCGAAGTGGCCAGCGGAGGGGCCGGCCTCGTGATCCACTATGGGTTTCACGCTTCGCCGTTCGGAGCATGCCTGCTCGCTGTCACGGCGCGCGGCGTCTGCGGACTCGCCTTCGCGGAGCCGGACGACCGCGACCAGGTCCTCGCCGAGCTGCGCGCGCGCTGGCCACGCGCGCAGTTGATCGAGGATGACGCCGCGACCGCACCTGTCGCACGACGCATCTTTTCGAGGGACGGCAGCGAAGCGGAAGCTTCGGTCAGCCTGTTTCTCCACGGCACCAATTTTCAGCTGAAGGTGTGGGAGGCGCTCCTGCGGATTCCGGCCGGAAATGTGACGAGCTACGAAGACATCGCGCACGCGGTGGGCGCGCCACGCGCCGTGCGCGCGGTCGGCGCCGCCGTCGCCAGGAACCCGGTGGCGTACCTGATCCCTTGCCACCGCGTGATCCGGAAGACTGGCGCCTTCGGAGACTACCACTGGGGCGCCACACGCAAGCGCGCACTGCTGGCCTGGGAGGCGGCGCGCGCTCAGTCGGCCGCGCCCGACTCTCGCCGCCGGAGGTAGTGCCGCCGCGCCTTTGCGCGATTCCCGCACTCCCGCATCTCGCACCAGCGCCGGCTCCGGTTCCGGCTCACATCCAGGAAGAGCCAGTTGCAATCCTGGCTCGTGCACTCCTTCACCCGCCCCAGCTCCTCCGACGTGAGCAGCTCGGCCGCCGACTGCGCGAGTGGCCACAGCACGCCCTCCAGCGGGGCACGATCCCACATCCACTCCCAGGCGAACCGGTCGCCGCGCCGAACCACGCGCCGGTGCGCGAGCGCCTCCGCCACCACTCGATTCAGCCGGTCCAGGTCGGAGTCCGGCGGCGTGGCCCCGGCCGCCACCGACGAAAAGATGCGGTAGATCGACTCGCGCAGCTCGCGCGCGCGCGCCAGCGCCCGGGCCGCCCCCTCGCGCTGCTGCGCGTGCCGGAGCAGTCGCTCCGCCCCCGATGCCTCCACCAACCCCAGCCGCCGGCTCCACGCCAGCAGATCCCGATACGTGTGCAGCCGCTCCCGCGGCGCCGGCCCCCGGCGCTCGCTGGTCGTGTTGCTGAAATCGAGGCACGGCCGCCCCCCCACCAGCGCGACCGTCTCGACCGTGCTGTCGCTCTCCGTCCTGTCCGCCTCCCCTGCCCGCTCATAACCATCATAAGCCTCTTGACAGGTTAGAAGCCGGCGTGCATCCTTGTAACCGCCATAACCAATATGGGTGGTTACGGCGCGCAAGGCAAGGCGGGCGGGGAACACGCCTGGGCAGTCACAGGGCAGGAGGTGGCGTATGTCGTTGCAGAGCGAGTGGTTGCGCGCGGAGCCGGAGCGGTGTGTGACGCGGCGGGCGCGCTCGCGGCCGGCGACGCCGGGGATCGGACGTCGCCTGCTCGAAAAGTGGTCGGAGGGGTGGACAGTGGCGGTAGCGCTGCTGGGCAGGAATCCGGACTACCTCTCGGGGCCGACGCCCTGGTCGACGGAGCGAC
>JACQPS010000377.1 GCA_016207445.1 Gemmatimonadota bacterium
CGCCTCGCCGCGCGGCAAGCGCACGCAGCGCATCCACCAGCTCAGCGGCGGCGAGAAGGCGCTCTGCTCCCTCGCGCTGCTCTTCGCGATCTACCTGGTTAAGCCCAGTCCGTTCTGCGTGCTGGACGAGGTGGACGCGCCGCTCGACGAGGCGAACATCGGCCGCTTCCTCTCCATGCTCAAGCAGTTCAAGCAGGAGACGCAGTTCATCGTCATCACGCACAACCCACGCACCATGGAAGCGGCGGACTGGATCTACGGCGTCACCATGGAGGAGCCCGGCGTCAGCACCGTCGTGGGCGTGCAGCTCGACGAGGTGCTGGCCGGCGTCGCCGCGGGAGCGTGATGTGCTCCCGAGGCGCCCCTCGGCTGCGCTCGGGGCAGGCGCCGCGCCGAGGGATCGCCCGGCTCTGCCTCTCCTTCGGTCTGACCCTTCTCTCGGCCGCGCCGCTCGCGGCCCAGGAGTTCCGCTCACCCGTCCTCCGTCGCGCTCTGGCCGCCGCACCCGCGGAATCCCTTGCCGTGTGGGTGTTCCTCGATCCGGCGCTGGCGACGTCGGCCCAGCCGCCCGCTCTCGGTGCCGACGCGCTCCGGCGGCGGCAGGTGCACCGAATTCCCATCTTCCCGAACGACCGCCCGGTGCCCGCCGAGCTGCTGCGCCGCATCGAGGCGACCGGCAGCCGCATCCGCCACACGAGCCGCTGGCTGCGCGCCGTCAGCGTCTGGACCGATGCCGCGGGCGTGGAGCGGCTGGCCCAGCTGCCGGAGGTGCGGAGTCTGAGGCTGGTGGGTAGTCTGGAACGGTTGGAGGTACTCGATAGTGCCCCTCGCCCGAATTGCTATCCGAATTGCCCTCGCCCCCACCCTCGCCCTCACCCCCGCCCGCTGTTGCGCGGCGATACCCTCGACTACGGCCCCTCTCTGTCCCCGCTGCGGGATCTGGACGTTCCGCGCGTCCACCTGCTGGGTTTCAGCGGCCGCGGCGTGCGCGTCGCGCTGCTCGACACCGGCTTCGAGCCCACGCACGAGAGCCTGGACAGTGCGCGCATCCTAGCTGCCTACGACTTCATCAACGGCGACACGGTCGTGGCCGACGAGCCGGGTGATCCCTCGGGCGCGGAGGGCCACGGCACGGCCGTGTGGTCGATCCTGGGCGGGAAAGCGCCCGGTCGGGTGGTCGGGCCTGCATACGGCGCGGACTTCATCCTCGCCAAGGTGGATGACATCGCCACCGAGCCGCGCGCAGACGAGGACCGCTGGGTCGCTGCCGCCGAGTGGGCCGACTCGCTGGGCGCGAGCGTGATCAGCTCCTCGCTCGGGTACCGCACCTTCGACGACGGCTTCAGCTACGGCATCGGCGCGCTGAACGGGGACAGCGCGATCGTGACGCGTGCGGCCGACGAGGCGGCGCGCCGGGGCATCCTGGTCGCGACCGCCATGGGGAACGATGGGCCCACCACCAGCAGCCTGGTCGCGCCGGCGGACGCCGACAGCGTGATCGCGGTCGGCGCCGTGGATTCGCTGGGGCAACCGGCGTCGTTCACGAGCCGTGGCCCTACGGGCGACGGCCGCACCAAGCCGGAGCTGGCGGCGCGCGGCATTGCCGTGCCGGCCGCGGCCGCGGCGGCAACGAACGGGTACGCGCCGATCAGCGGCACGAGCGCGGCGACGCCGCTCATCGGCGGGAGTGCCGCGCTCTTTCTGGAGGCCTGGCCGGACCTGATCCCGCTCGCCGCTCGGAGGGCATTCATCCTGTCGGCGCCGCGCAGCACGCCGGACAATGCCGTCGGCCACGGCCCGCCGGGCATTGCTTCGGCCATCTTCTTCCCGGAGGGGCTGGCCACCCTGGACGTGCTCGGCGTGAACACGCAGGGCGTCATCACGACGCTCGCCCCCACGTTCCGCTGGAGCGCCGCTGCCGTGCACTCGAGCGCGCGGCCCGTGCGCTACCGGCTCGAGTTCGCACCCGACTCCGGCTTTGCCACGATCGGCTCCAGCGACACCGTGACCGATGCCTTCTCCCTCGCGCTGCGCCGGCCGCTGCGCCCGGCGGGGCCGCTCTGGTGGCGCGTCGTCGCCCAAACCGCGCCCGGCGTAACGCGCGCCACCGTTGCCGCGGCAGGCACGGTGACCATGCCGCCCTGGGTCCACCTGCTCACACTCAATTCGCCGAGTCCCACGTTCATCTCGACGCTGCGCCCGCGGCTCGCCTGGGCGCCGCTCGCCGCGCCGCCGCCCACCGGCCCGCTCAGCTACGACGTACAGGTCCTCTCGGACCGCACCGGCGAGCCAGTGCTGAGCGTGACCGGGTTGCGCGACACCACGGCTGTCCTCGTGCCCGAGCCGCTCGATTACAACACACCGTATCGCTGGCGCGTGCTCGCCCACTCGCCCGCGGGCGTGAGCGACACCATCACCAGCGCGGCGCCGTTCGTCGTCACCAGTCGCACGCAGCCGCCGGCCACGATCCTGTACCAGAATTTCCCGAACCCTTTCCCACGCGCGGAGCTCGGCGAAACCGCCACGCGCGTCTGGTTCGACCTGGATCGCACGACCACCGTACATCTCGCCGTGTATGACCTGCGCGGCCGGCTCGTGCGCCGCCTGATCCCGGCCGCCGGCTGCGCATCCGTCGAGCTGCTCCCGGGGCTGTACGGCCGCGAGGATGGGACCGATCCCTGCGTGCTCACGCAGTGGGATGGCAAGGACGACGACGGCCGCACCGTCCGCGCGGGCGTCTACCTGTTGCGCCTGCGCGCGGGGCCGTACCAGGAAACGCGGCGCGTGTTGTTCTTGCCTTGAAGCCTTATGGAAATCACCGTCGTCGGTTCCGGAACCGTCGTACCGCACCCCGAGCGCGTCTGCGCCTGCTACCACGTGCGGGTCCGGGAGCTCCGCATCCTCTTCGACTCCGGGCCCGGCGCGCTGCACCACCTCGCGCGCTTTCGGCTCGGCTGGCAAGCCATCACGCACGTCGCGCTCACCCATTTCCACACGGATCACATCGGCGATCTGCCGATCCTGCTCTTCGCGCTGAAGCACGGGCTCGCGCAGCCGCGCAGCGCGCCCCTCTCGCTGATCGGTCCCACCGGTATCGCGGAGTTCCTGCGGAAGCTGAAGGAGAGCTTCGGCGATTACATGCTCGACCCCGGCTTCCCGGTGCACGTGCGCGAGCTCGCGGATGGCGGCGAGCTACGCCTGGACGACGTCGTCTGGCTGCGCGCATGCGCGACGCCGCACACCGAAGCGTCCACCGCCTACCGGCTGGACACGCCCGAGGGCTCGCTCGGTTACACCGGTGATACTGACTTCGACGAGAAGCTGGGGAAGTTCCTCGCGGCGGTGGACGTGCTGATCGCAGAGTGCTCGCTGCCGGACGACCAGGCCATCAAGGGGCATCTGACGCCCACCCGTGCCGCCGCGCTGGCCTGCCTCGCCCGGCCAGGGCAGCTCGTGCTCACCCACGTCTACCCGCAGCTCGAGGGGCGCGACCTCGCGGCGCTCGTGCGGCTCGCCGGGTGGGATGGCCCGGTCGACGTCGCCCGGGACGGCATGCGCGTGGCAGTCCGGGGCTAGCCGGTTCCGCCGCAGCGACTTAAACTGACGTATGCTCGTAGTCATGGCGCACACCGCGACCTCCGACGATATCCGCCGCGTCGTCGAGACCATCGAGGACATGGGGTACGAGGCGCGCCCCATGCCCGGCAAGCAGCGCACGGCGGTGGGGCTGGTCGGCAACGACGGCCGCGTGGACAGCAGCCGGCTGGAGGCACTGCCGGGCGTGCTTCAGGTCATCCACGTCACGCAGCCGTACAAGCAGGTCTCGCGCGAGTGGCGCCCGGAGCCGACGGTCATCGATCTGCCGAATGGCACCCGCATCGGCGCGGAAGACGTCGTCCTCATGGCCGGTCCCTGCTCCGTCGAGTCGGAGGAGCAGATCCTCGCGATCGCGCATCGGCTGCGCGTGGCCGGCGCCACCGTGCTGCGCGGCGGCGCCTTCAAGCCCCGCACGTCGCCCTATTCCTTCCAGGGCCTGGGCGTGAAGGGGCTCGAGCTGCTGGCGAGGGCGCGCGAGGAGACGGGGCTCGCGATCGTCACCGAGGCGCTCGAGCCCGAGACGGTCGAGCTCGTCGCCGACTACGCCGACATCATCCAGATCGGCGCGCGTAACATGCAGAATTACCCGCTGCTCAAGCGCGCCGGCAGAGTGGGGAAGCCCGTGCTGCTCAAGCGCGGGCTCGCCGCCACCATCAAGGAGCTGCTCCTCAGCGCCGAGTACATCGTGAGCGAGGGGAACGGGCAGGTGATCCTGTGCGAGCGCGGCGTACGCTCGTTCGACGACCACACGCGCAACATGCTCGACCTGACCGCCATCCCCGTCGTGCACGCGCTCTCGCACCTCCCCATCATCGCCGACCCGAGCCACGGCACCGGCCTGCGCAGCAAGGTCATCCCCATGGGCCGTGCGGCCGTCGCCGCCGGCGCCGACGGGCTCATGATCGAAGTGCACCCCGACCCCGACCACGCCCTCTCCGACGGCGCCCAGTCCCTCTGGCCCGACCAGTTCGACGAGCTGGTCGCGCAGATCCGGCTGATCGCCGAAGCGATTGGCCGCCAGCTGGCATCCCCGCTGCCTGAGCGGGTGCCGGCATAACCTTCATCGAGGAGGCGCTATGCGCACGCTGCTGAAGGTGACGATTCCGGTCGAAACGGGGAATCGTACGATTCAGGATGGGACGCTGTCCGGCGTGATGGACCAGATGATGAACCGGATCAAGCCGGAAGCGGCGTACGCCCTGACCGAGGACGGCAAGCGCACGGTCTTGATCTTCTTCGACATGAAGGACCCGTCGGAGATCCCGCCCATCGCCGAGCCCTTCTTCATGAAGCTGAACGCGGCCGTGCAATTCTCGCCCGTCATGAACCCGCAGGAGCTGCAGGCCGGGCTCGGCAAGGCGGCGAAAGACTTCTGAGCAGGGCGTCGTCTGCCGTCGACGCCGTCGACCGGCGACGCAACGCGGGCCGGGACCGCCGCGCGGCCCCGCCACGACGGGTGCCATGTAAGCTCTAGCGCTCTGGCGGCCGCGGCACCCGGTCGCGGCGGGGCACGAGCTCGATCACTCGCTCGACGAGCTCCAGCGCCGCCGTCACCTGTGCATCCTTCGAGTCATCGCGCTGGATCCGCTTCAGAAACGCCCGCACGGCACGCGCCGCCCGCACAACGCGAGTGGCGAACACCATTGTCTGGGTACAGGCGATCGTGATCGACGCGAGCGGCAAGGAGTTGCTGAACGGCGCTTTGAACCATGCTCTTGGCCGAAACGTCTATGGGATCGCGCCGCCGAGCCGTGCAGATTCGTCGCGCGAGCCAAGCGGAGCGAGCGAAGGCGGGACGCGCCGAGAGCCGTCCCCGGGCTCGCCGGCAGCCGTCCTTCGGGGCGGCTGTCGTTATTTCGGGGAGCATCGATGCCAGTCAAACCGGGCGAGCCGCACGAGCTGGGGAAGAGCGGAGAAGCGCTCGCGGCGGAGCTGCTCGCGACGCGGGCGTGGACGATTCTTGCCCGCAATTATCGGTTCGGCCACAAGGAGATCGATCTGATCGCGCGCCAGGGCAACGTGGTCGCGTTCGTGGAGGTCAAGACGCGCGCGGGCCGGGGCTACGGGCATCCGCTGGAGGCGGTGCACCGGCTCAAGCGCCGAGAGATTCAAACTGTGGCCAGGAGTTGGATCGCCCGCAACGGCCGCCCCGGCGATGTCTACCGCTTCGATGCCGTGGCCGTGGTCTGGGAGGGAAGCGGACCACCCGTCGTCGAGCACATTCCGGACGCTTGGCGGAGCGGATAGCGGCTGCGCAGCGAGATCCTGCGGCTAGCGCCGCCCCCAGTACCGATGCATTCTACTCCGACGTACAGGACGGAGGTGCCAAGGCAAGGCGGGCTCGAGAGCAGTTCAGGACGGCAGGCAACGGCGTGCGCATCCGCAGGAAGAATCTCACCGTCGATCAGAGCAAGCTCGATCGCGTCAAAGACCTTCTTGGCTGCAAGACCGAGACGGAGGCTATCGATCAAGCGCTCTCGCTCGTGCTCTTGCGTGAGGAGCTGGTCGAAGGTGTCGAGCGCATCGCCGGCACGGGAGGCGTCACCAACGTTTTCGCAAACGATGTGGAGCCGTGAAGCTGTACTTCGCCGATGATCCGGAGGAATGGTTGGACTGGCCTGTAATACTTCGACGTTGTTTTGACGAGGACCGGGTCTTCTACTCCCGCCACGCTCGAAACGAGATGCGCAACGAAGAGCTTGGTCCCATCTCGGACGGCGAGGTGTATGAGGCGATCGTCAGTGGAGATGTCATCGAGAGTTACCCGGAGGATCAGCCCTATCCGAGCGTTCTGGTGCTTGGGCAGACAAAGCGGAGCCGGCCGCTCCATATCGTGTGTGCCTATGCAAGACCGGATGACCGGGTTATTGTGGTCACCGTCTATCAGCCGGATCCTGAGCGTTGGGCAGCAGATTTTCGGCGGAGGAAATCATGATCTGTGTGATCTGCCACGGAAACGAGATTGAATTGCAAGAAGTTCGAGAGGAGCTTGCACTCGGAACGGACATCGTGTGCGTCCCCATCCACGTGCTGGTGTGCCAGACGTGCGGAGAGCGCTACTACGACCGGAAGACGATGCGTCACCTCGAGGAGGTCGAGAGGCAGCTACGAGAGGGGAATGGCAGGCTCAGAGAAGTCGGCCGGGTCCTGATGTACGGGTAATGGCAGCGGCGGACCACCGCGCATAGCACCTGCGAGGGCCAGCTATTGCTGAGCCATCTCCTGCAGCATCTCCCCCACGCGCATCACCCCCTTGCCACGCTCGAGCAGCGGTCGCGGCGTATGAAGCAGAAGAGTCCATTTCGCCGCTTATCCGGGTTCAGTGTGGGTTCGGGCGTACAATCAGTCCTACCGCATTTACGGCGAGCGCAGGCGCGGGCGAGGGCGATGGCGCGGGCACTGCGGGTGCAGAAGGCGCGGGCCTGGCCGGCCCCCCGCCCGCTGGTTACCCGAAGTGCCCGCGCCCGCGCGCGCGCCCTTGCCCGC
>JACQPS010000380.1 GCA_016207445.1 Gemmatimonadota bacterium
GCCGGAAAGCGAACCACCTTCGCCACACTGCCCGCGGGGCAGCTCGACGGGGTCGTCCGCCTCGAGGACGGTGCGCTGCTGGTCTCGAGCTGGGAGTCGAAGGCCGTCTACCACGTGACGCCCACGGGGGAGGCGCATCCCGTTGTCACGGACGTGGAGGCGCCCGCCGACATCGGCTACGACGCGCAGCGCAAGCGGATCCTGATCCCGCTCTTCACGCAGAACCGGGTCGAGTTCCGGCCGCTGCGGTGACGCGCAGCGTCATCCCGAGCGGAGCGAGCGCCGCGCGCGGAGCCGAGGGATCTCGCGTGGACTTCCACAAAGCCCGTGATTAGGCATTGACGCCCGTCTTCGTCCTGCTCTTCCTGGCCGCGCTCGCGGCCGCGAATGTGGCGGCGGCCCGGTTGCTGGCCGCCGCCTTTCCACGCCGGCGCCGCTGGGCCTGGAGCGCGCTCGTGGCCGGCACCGCGTTCCTTGTCACCATCCCCGTGTGGTTCCTCGACCGCAACGGCCCGTTCACCTACGCGCGCGCGCTGCTCGGGCCCACGTTCATCCTGTGGCAGTTCTTCGCGGTGCCGTACTCCGCATGCGCGCTGGTCGGCTACGCCGTGTGGTGGAGCCACCGGCGGCTGCGAGGCCGCGGGCCGAGCGGGAGCTTCGCCCGGGCGTGGCGCCGGCCCACGCTCGTGCTGCTGGCCGGGTTCACGCTCGCGGTGGTCGTGGGGATGTACGGCGCGCTCGTGCCGCTGCGCACGCGCGCGGCGCGCGTCGAGATTCGAGGTCTGCCCCGCGCGCTCGAAGGCTACCGCATCGCGCTCGTCTCCGACCTGCACGTCGGTCCCTTCACGCGCCAGCGAAGGCTGGGCGACATCGTGGAGGCGATCCACCGGGCGCGCCCCGACGTCGTCGTGCTCGCGGGCGATCTGGTAGACGACGATCCCGGCCTCATCACACCGCTCGCGCGCGGGCTCCGGCACCTGCGCGCCCGCGATGGCGTCTACGCCATGCTCGGCAACCACGAGATCTACGGCGGCGCGGCGGCGGAACTGGTCCGGCGCGACGATCTGCCGTTTCGCCTGCTGATCAACGACGCGGCACGCATCGAGCGCGGTTCCGCCGCGCTCGCGCTCGTGGGGCTGGGGGAGCCCACCGCCATCGAAGCGTATCCCGGCTGGGATCGGGCGCTCGCCCGCTTTGCGCCCGACTGGGAGCGGGCGCTGTCACATGTCGCGCCCGGCGACTTCGTGGTCGCCGCCGGCCATCAGCCGCTCCTGTTCGAGGAAGCCCGCGCCCGAGGCATCCCGCTCACGCTGGTGGGGCACACGCACGGCGGGCAGCTCGGCTCGCACCGGCTGCGCTGGTGCCTGGCCGGCGCATTCCTGCCGTGGCACATGGGGCTGTACCGCTCCGGGCGCAGCACACTCTACGTCACGACCGGCGCCGGCCACTGGATCCTGCCGGTCCGGCTCGGCGTTCCGCCCGAGGTGGCGCTGCTGGAGCTGCACGGCGCGGCCGGCCCGCTGGATCCGCCACCGTTGCGCGTCGGTGCGCATGCGGATTAGGTTTTTCGACGTTTCCCTCACCCGAACCACCTTCTACACTGCAGAGCCCATGGACCGGCACCTGAGCTCCCGTCTGAGTGCGATGATGTTCGTCCAGTTCTTCATCTGGGGCGCGTGGTACACGACCATCGGCAACTACATGTCCGCCCACAAAATGGCCGAGCTGACCCATTGGCCGTACACGGTCAATCCCATCGCGGCCATCGTGGCACCGTTCTTCCTGGGCCTGGTCGCGGACCGTTACTTCGCCACTGAAAGGGTATTCGGCGTGCTGCACCTGCTCGGCGGCGCCATCATGCTGTCCGTGCCCCAGGCCACGGGCGCGCCCGCCGTGTTCATCCTGCTGCTGTTGCTCTACAACCTGTGCTATATGCCGACCCTCGGGCTGGCCAACTCCCTCGCCTTCCATCACATCGAGCACCAGGAGCAGCAGTTCCCGCTCATCCGCGTCTTCGGTACGATCGGGTGGATCGTCGCCGGCCTCTTCATTGGCTTCGTGCTGGGCAGGTTCACCGGCGATCAGCTGCCCGACACCACGTCCCTGCCGCTCTACACGACCGCCGTCGCGAGCGTGCTGCTGGGCCTGTACAGCTTCAGCCTGCCACACACGCCGCCGCCGGGAGCGGGCCAGACTGTCTCGTTCCGCAGCATTGTCGGTCTGGACGCGCTGCGGCAGCTCGGAAGCCGACCGTTCTACGTCTTCATCGCCAGCTCGCTGCTCATCTGCATCCCGCTGGCGGCGTACTATACGTACGCGCCTGTCTTTGCTCGGATCGGCGTCTACGAAATCGGCACGACGAACACGATCACCAGGCTCCTGCCGAATCCATCATCTCTCATGACGCTGGGGCAGATGTCCGAGGTCGTGTTCATGCTGCTCATGCCGCTCTTCTTCCTTCGGCTCGGGGTGAAGCGCATGCTGCTGGTGGGCATGGGCGCGTGGGTGCTTCGCTACCTCCTGTTCGCGGCGGCGGCGCCGGCCGCCGTGTTCTGGCTCATCGTCGGCGGCATCCTGCTCCACGGCGTCTGCTACGACTTCTTCTTCGTCACGGGGCAGATCTACGTGGACAAGAAGTCGAGCGCCGCCATCCGCGGCCAGGCCCAGGGATTCCTCGTGCTCGTGACCTACGGCGTCGGCATGCTGATCGGCGCGCAGGTGGCGGGCAACGTGTACAACAGCTTCCTGAACGGCGCCTCGGGCCTCGCCCTCGATCAGTGGCGGAGCTTCTGGCTGCTCCCCGCCGCGTTCGCCGGTATCGTCCTGGCGTTCTTCGCGCTCGCGTTCCGCGACCGGGTGCCGGCCGCCGCGCCGGCGGCCATTCCCGGGGCGACGCCGGCGGTCGCCGCCGACCCGGGCCGCGGCACGTGAGCGGTCTCTCCAACCTGCGCCTGAGCGCGCTCGCGATCGCGGCGTGCGCCCTGGGCGCCTGCTCCGCGCCGGGAGACCAGATGAACAATCGGCCCGCCGCTCGACCCGAGCAGAACTGGCAGGTCCTGTTCGATGGGACCGACCTGGGGCGGTGGCGCGGCTTCCGCCGGCAGGATGTGCCGGCGGGCTGGCGCACCGAGAACGGCGTGCTGGCCTTCGTGCCGGGAGAGGGCGGCGGCGACCTCATCACGCGGGAGCAGTTCGGCGACTTCGAGCTCGA
>JACQPS010000045.1 GCA_016207445.1 Gemmatimonadota bacterium
CCGGCCGGCCCGGTTCGCCTGCAGAAGTTTCTGTCGCAGGCGGGAATCGCCTCCCGCCGACGCGCGGAGGACCTGATCCGGGAGCACCGCGTCCGCCTCAACGGCATGGTCGTGGCGGAGCTGGGCACGCGCGTGGACCCGGCGCGCGACGTGGTGGAGGTGGATGGCCGGCGCGTGCAGGCGGCCGGTCCGGTCTGGGTGGCGTTGCACAAGCCGCGCGGGTACGTCAGCACCCGCCGCGATCCGCAGGGCCGCCCGACCATTTACGATCTGCTGCCCGCTGAGCTGCGCGGGCTCTTCTACGTCGGCCGGCTGGACTTCCACAGCGAGGGCCTGATCCTGCTGACCAACCAGGGGGAAGCGGCGCATCGCTTGCTGCACCCCCGCTACGGGGTGGAGCGCGTGTACGACGTCGAGGTGGCGGGGGAGGTTGCCGAGTCGGCGCGGCGCCGCCTCGTCGAGGGCGTGGAGCTCGAGGATGGCCCCGCGCGTGCCCACGCGGTTGCGCGGCTCCGGCACCAGCGTGCCGGCCGCGAGCGCCTGCGCGTCACCATGCGCGAAGGGCGCAAGCGCGAGGTCCGGCGGCTGTTCCGTGCCGTCGGACATTCCGTGCGCCGGCTCGTGCGGCGCCGTTACGGCCCGATCGCGCTCGGCCGGCTGCCGCCCGGCGAGTGGCGCCCGCTGAGCGTCCGCGAGATCGCGGCGATCCGAGCATCAGTCTTGAAAGTTGAAAGTCAAAAGTAGACAGCTTTCAACTTTCAACCTTCAACTTTCAACTGAAGACGCCGGACACGGGGATGGAGATCAAGGGGCGAAGCGTCATGATCCTGGGCGGCGCGGGGCTGGTGGGCCGCGCCGTTTGCCGGCGCCTGCTCGAGCTCGCGCCCCGGACGGTCGTGATCAGCGCCCTCACCCGTGCCGAGGCCGAGTCGGCGGCGCGGGACCTGTCCGGGGAGCGGGAGCTGCCGCCCGGCACGACACTCCAGCCGGAATGGGGAGACCTGTTCCTGCCCGAGCCGCTGAAGGATCGGCCGAGAAGCGAGGTGCTGGCGGATCCCGCGGCGCGAGCGCTGCTGCTGGACGACCTCTACGGCGAGCTCAGCGACGACGTGGTGAGACGCTCCGCGCTGGGCTCGCTCCTGTTGCGGCACCGCCCGGAAATCATCATCGACTGCGTCAATACCGCTACCGTCTTCGCCTATCAGAACGTCTTCGAGAGCGCGACCCGTCTGCGCGGCGCGGCCGCGCACGGCCGGGCGGACCTGGAGGCGGTCGAGTCTCACCTGACCACGCTCTATCTCCCGCAGCTCATCCGGCACGTCCAGATCACGCTCGAGGCGCTGCGCCGCATCGGCGCACAGGTCTACCTGAAGGTCGGCACGTCGGGCACCGGCGGCATGGGGTTGAACGTCCCGTTCACGCACTCCGAGGAGCGCCCCAGCCGCGCGCTGCTTTCCAAGGCCGGTCTGGCCGGCGCGCACACGCTCCTGCTCTACCTCATGGCGCGCACCCCTGGGGCGCCGGCCGTGAAGGAAGTGAAGCCCACGGCCGCCATTAGCTGGAAGCGCATCGCCTTCGGCGAGATCCGCACCCGCGGCAAGCCGCTGGTCCGCTACGATGCCGCGCGCGCGCTGCCGCTGGCCGAGGCATTCGCCGGCCGGGCCGCGGATGCGTGCGTGCCGGCGGGCGGCAACATCCAGGGCGTGTTCCTGGATGCGGGCGAGAACGGGCTCTTCAGCCTGAGCGAGTTCGAGGTGCTCACCGCGCTCGGCCTGATGGAGTACGTCACGCCGGAGGAGATCGCCGAGGATGTGCTGCGGGAGATCCTCGGCTACGCAACCGGCCGCGACGTCGTGGCCGCACTCGACGCGGCCACCTCGGGGCCGACCTACCGTGCCGGCGTGCTGCGCGAGGTCGCGCTCGACCGGATGGAGCAGCTCGAGCGGCAGCACGGGGTGAGCGCCGTCGCCTACGAGATGCTCGGCCCGCCCCGGCTCTCGAAGCTGCTCTTCGAGGGCGCGATCCTGGCCAGGTTCTTCAACGATCTCGGGGCGGCCGCACGCCTCGACCCCGCGCAGACCGCGGAGCGCGCGGCCGCGCTCGTCGAGCAGGACACCGATCTCCGGGTGCGCATCCTCTCCATCGGTCTGCCCATCCTGCTCCCGGACGGGGAGCGCGTGCTGCGCGGCCCGGAGGTGAAGGTGCCGCCCGCGCCCGGCCAGCGACCGGACGACCCGCGCCTCGTGGACAACGGCTGGGTGGACCTGCGGCCGGCGAACTGGCGCAGGTGGCAAGAGCGCCTGGCCGCGATGGTGCGGGAGCTCGACTCCTGGCCGGACGCCGACCAGGGCTCGCGCGCGGATATCGAGCCCGGGCAACGCCGCGGAAAGCTGCGCCCCGGCTCGCTGGCCGCGTGGGTGTTCCGGCACGAGGATCTGGGCGGGCGCATCAAGCGCTGACCTGCGGGCACGGGCGTGGGCGGGGGCGCGGGCGAGGGAACTGCGGGAGACACCTCGGGCGCGGGTGCGCGTTCCGTTGCACCCGCCTTACCCTCGCCTCCGCCCGCGCCCGCCGTCACGGATCCTGCATCGCCCGGCCGGCGTACCACAGCCTGTAGAGCCGAGACAACCGAGGGGAAGCGGCGCATGGACCAAACGGCCGCCCGGGCGGCGGCGGCGACGAGTGGCCGCGAGCTGGCGCAGCGCATCACGAAGGAGCTGCACAAGCGGGTGGTCGGTCAGGAGGAGATGATCGAGCGCCTGCTGATCGGCCTGCTCACCGGTGGCCACGTGCTGCTGGAGGGCGTGCCGGGCCTCGCCAAGACGCTCACCGTGCGATCTCTCGCCGAGACCATCGACGTCAGCTTCCAGCGCATCCAGTTCACGCCCGACCTGCTCCCGGCCGACGTGGTCGGGACCATGATCTACAACCAGCGCACGGGGGAATTCACGCCCAAGCGGGGGCCGATCTTCGCGCACCTGGTGCTGGCCGACGAGATCAACCGGGCGCCGCCCAAGGTGCAGTCGGCACTGCTCGAGGCGATGCAGGAGCAGCAGGTCACGATCGGCGGTGAAACGTTCCCGCTGCCCGAGCCGTTCCTGGTGCTGGCCACGCAGAACCCGATCGAGCAGGAGGGCACGTACCCGCTGCCCGAGGCGCAGGTCGACCGCTTCATGCTGAAGCTGCGCGTCAGTTACCCCGACCGCGCGAGCGAGAAAGAGATCATGCGGCGCATGGCGGGGCAGGAGCTAGCGTCGCTCGTGGTCGTGGCCCGGCCGCAGGAGATCCTGGCGGCGCGCCAGGAGATCGCCGGCCTCTACATGGACGAGAAGATCTCCGATTACATCGTGGACCTGGTCCAGGCGACGCGCGACCCCGCGGCGTACGGTCTCGCCGAGATCGGTCCGTTGATCGACTACGGCGCGTCGCCGCGCGCCACCATCTATCTGGCCGTATGCGCGCGCGCGCACGCGTACCTGCGCGGCCGCGGCTACGTGCTGCCCGAGGACGTCAAGGCGATCGGTCCGGATGTGCTGCGCCACCGCGTCATCGTCAGCTACGAGGCGCAGGCCGAGGAAGCCACGGCCGACGACCTGGTCGAGCGCATCTTCGAGGCGATCGAGGTGCCATGACGAACGCTGCCGCGGCGCGGCGGGGCCCGGCCGGCGTCCCCCGCGAGATCTTGAGGCAGGTGAAGCTGATCGAGCTGCGGACCCGCGGCTGGGTCGACTCGCTCTTCGGCGGCGAGTACCACTCGGTCTTCAAGGGGCAGGGGATGGAGTTCGCCGAGGTGCGCGAGTACCAGCCGGGGGACGACGTGCGCACCATCGACTGGAACGTCACGGCGCGCATGGGGCACCCGTACGTGAAACGCTTCGTGGAGGAGCGCGAGCTCACGGTGCTGCTGGCGGTCGACCTGTCCGGATCGGAGCAATTCGGCACGCGCGGCCGCTTCAAGGCGGAGCTGGCCGCGGAGATCGCGGCCGTGCTCGCCCTCTCCGCCGTGCGCAACAACGATCGCGTCGGGCTTCTGATCTTCACCGATCGCATCGAGCATTTCGTCCCGCCGAAGAAGGGGCGCAGTCACGTGCTGCGCCTGATCCGGGACGTGCTCGCGTTCCGGCCGCAGGGGCGCGGCACCGACCTGGCCGGCGCACTCGATTACGCCGCGAGGCTGCTGCGCCACCGCTCGATCCTCTTCGTGCTGAGCGACTTCCAGTTCCCGGCCGACGCGACCGCGCCGCTGGACAACGGCGAGGCCGCGGAAACGGTCCCACGCATCCTGCGCCTGGTCTCGCGGCGGCACGACGTGGTCGGCGTCACCATCACCGACGCGGCCGAGGAGGTGCTGCCGAACGCGGGCGTGCTCGTGCTCACGGACCCGGAGACCGGCCAGGAGCTGGCCGTCGACACGGGCCGCGCGGAGCTGCGGGCCCTGTACACCAGCCTGGTCGCGCGCGAGCGCGACGAGCTGCGGCGCCTCTTCCGCCGGCTGGGCGTGGACGAGATCGACGTCCGCACCGACGCTTCCTACATCGGCCCGATCCTCGGCTTCTTCCGCCGGCGCGAACGCAAGCTCAGGCGATGATCCGGCGCATTTGGCGAGCCCTCCCGCCGGGCTCGAGCCAGGCTCCGCCGGCGCGCGGGGGCCGCACCGCCCGTCGCATCTTCCAGCGCGTACCGTTGCTGTTCCTCGCGCTGCCCGCCACCGTCGCGGCGCAAGAGGTGCGCACGACGCTGGCGCCCGACACGGTCTTCGTGGGCGACGTCTTCCACGTCGGTTTCCGGGTGGATGTCCCGTCCGGGTACCGTGCCGCCTTCCCCGATAGTCTGCTCGTGCTCGGCGATGTCGAGAGCGCCGGCCGCCCCGATCGCACGGCCGAGCCGCTGCCGGGTGGGGGGCAGCGCGTCATCGTCACCTACCCCATGACCGCCTGGCGCCCGGGGCCGATCGAATTTCCCGATATCGTGCTGCGGTTGCAGCGCGGCAGCGAAACCCGAGTCCTGGAAGCGAAGCCGCCGCGACTCGTCGTCGCCTCCGTGCTGCCTGCCGACACGGCCGGGATTCGGCCCAGGCCGGCCAGGGGCGTGGTGGGCCCGAACTGGGTGCTGTGGCCGTTCCTGCTCGTCGCACTGCTCGCGCTGCTGGCGCTGGCCGCGCTCGCTTACTGGCTGCGCCGGCGACGACGGGCGCAGCCGGCACCCGTCATCCAGGAAGCGCCCCCGCGGGAGCGCGCGCTGGCCGCACTCGAACGGGCGCGCGAGCTCGGGCTGGTCGAGAAGCGCGAGTTCAAGCTCTTCTATTCGCTGGTGACCGAGGCGCTGCGCCGTTACGTGGCCGCGCTCGAGCCGGCGTGGGGAGCCGACCTCACCACGTCGGAGTTGCGCGAGCGCATGGCGGCTGTCGTGGACGCGCCCGCGGCCGCCGAGCTGGACCCGATCCTGCGCGCGGCCGACCTGGTGAAGTTCGCCCGCCGCATCCCGAGGACGGACGAGGTCTGGGCTGAATGGCGCGCCGCGCGCGCCTTCGTCGAGCGCTTCGACTGGCGCGCCACGGCGGAGCCGGTCGCGGCCGACATCCTCGTTCGCGATGCGGAGGTCGCATGAGCCTCGGCTTCGCGAACCCCTGGGCGTTGCTGCTGCTCCTCGTGCTGCCGGCCTACCTCTGGTACACCCGCCGGTGGCGGCGCCCCGCGCTCGCGTTCTCCCGCGCCGCCGCGTTCGCGCGCGCCCTGGGCGCGCGCGCCAGCCGCGTCGCCCGGCTGCCGGGGTGGCTGCGTGCCTGCGCCCTGGTCGCACTGATCGTCGCGTTCGCCTCGCCTCGCACCGGCACGTCCGCCGTGGACGTGGAGGCGGAAGGCATTGCCATCGTGCTGGCCGTGGACATCTCCAGCTCGATGCTGGCCGAGGACTTCCGGCCGGACAACCGGCTCGAGGTCGCGAAGAAGAAAGTGGCCGAGTTCATCCGCGGCCGGCGCTACGACCGCATTGGCATGGTCGCGTTCGCCGGTGAGGCCCTGACGCAGGTGCCGATCACGATCGATTACCCCGTGCTGTACGCCGCGCTCGGCCAGCTGAGTGTCGGCGACCTCGAGGACGGCACGGCGATCGGCACCGCCCTCGCGACCGCGGCCAACCGGCTGCGTCGGGCGCCCGGCCGCTCCAAGGTCATCATCCTGATGACCGACGGCGAGAACAACCGGGGCGAGATCGACCCGATCACGGCCGCGCGCGCGGCGGCCAGCTTCGGCGTGAAGATCTACACGATCGGCGTGGGCAGCGAGGGGGTGGCGCCGATCCCGATCGCACGCGGGCTCCTGGGCGGCTACCAGTACGCGAACTTGCAGGTGCACATCGATGAGGAGCTGCTGCGCTCGATCGCGGATATCACGGCGGCGCAGTACTTCCGCGCGACGAACGCCGCGGCGCTCGACAGCATCTATCGGCGCATCGACGCCCTGGAGAAGACCACCGTCGAGGTCCGGCGCTACACCGATTACACGCCGCGCTACCTGCCATTCCTCCTGCTCGGCGTCCTGCTGTTGCTCGGGGAATGGGCGCTGCGGGCCAGTCGCTGGGGGAGCGTGCCGTGAGCTTTGCCCGCCCCGATCTGCTGTGGTTGAGCGGCGCCCTCCCGATCGTGATCGGCATGGCCGTCTACGGCTACCTCCGGCGCTGGCGCCGCGCGCTCGCCGCGCTCGGTGAGCCGGAGCTCGTGCGCCGGCTCGGCGCCGGCGACCCCGACCGGCACTTCGCGCGGCGCGTCGTGCTGCTTTCCCTGGCGGCGGCGGCGCTGGGAATGGCGCTGGCCGGGCCGCGCTGGGGCACGGACACGATCGAGACGCGCAGCCGCTCGCTGAACCTGGTGCTCGTGCTGGATGCATCCAAGTCGATGCTGGCGCGCGACCTGGAGCCGAGCCGGCTGGAGCGGGAGCGGCTGATCGCGCGCCGGCTGTTGCGCGAGCTGCGCGGCGACCGCATCGGTCTCGTGGTTTTCGCGGGCCGCGCCTACGTGCTCGCGCCTCTGACCGTGGATCACGGCGCGCTCGAGCTCTACCTGGACGCGCTCGATCCCGAGATCGTGAGCCAGGGTGGCTCCTCGCTCTCGGCCGCACTGCGTCAGGCCACCGATCTCGCACGCGGCGTGGGGCAGGCGGCGGGCGCGCGCGCGGTCGTCTTGCTCTCGGATGGCGAGGCACTGGAGGACGAGGCCGCGGTCACGGCGGCGGCGGCGCGCGCGCTCGAGGCCGGCGTCGTCATCCACACGGTCGGCATCGGCACGCCCAGGGGCGCGCCCGTCCCGGAGCGGGACCCGGAGACCGACCAGGTGCTGGGGTACAAGCGCGAGCCGAACGGAGAGATCGTGATCTCGAGGCTGAACGAACCGCTGCTGCGGCGCATCGCGCAGCGCACCGGCGGCCGCTACGAGCGGCTGGACCGCGCCGGCGCCAGCGGGCGGCTGCTGACGACGCTGCGGCAGATGGAGCGGACACCGTATCGGGGCGGGCGCCGCGTCGAGGAGCGGGAGCGCTTCGGCTGGTTCGTCGCTTTCGCGCTCGCGTTGCTCGCGCTGGATGTGGTCTGGACGCGGCGCGCCGCGCCGGCGCCGGCCGTCGCGGGGGAGGCCTGATGCCGAGCCGCTGGCTCATCCTGCTACTCGCGCTGGGCACGGCCACCGCCTTCGCCTTCGGCGACTTCGAGCGCGGCAACCGTCTGTTCCGCAAGGGCCGTTTCGCCGAAGCCGCCACCGCTTACCGCGCCGCGCTCGAGGCGGGCAACGATCGACCCGAGGTGCATTACAACCTCGGCTCGGCCCTGCTGCGGCTCGGTCACTACCGCGAGGCGGAGGAGCACCTGCGCGGCGCGCTCGCGGCGGTCGACCCCGAGCTGCGTCAGCGCACGTACTACAACCTCGGGAACCGCTACCTGGAAGAGGCACGAGGGCCGGCGGGCGCGGCACAGCAGCCGGCGCTGCTCGACGCCGCGATCGAGTCGTACAAGCAGGCGCTCCGGCTCCGGCCGGCCGACCGTGCTGCGAAGTGGAACCTGGAGCTCGCGCTGCGGCAGCAGGAGCAGCAGCAGGAATCGCCACAGGCGGGCGGCAGTCGTCAACAGCAGCCGCAAGAGCAGCAACCGGAGCAGCAGCAGCAGACCGGCGGCGGCGGCGCCGGGGGCGAGCGCGCGCAACCGGGCGGCGGCGAGCAGCCCGGCGAGCAGCCGCAGCCGCTCACGCGCGAGCAGGCCGAACGCATCCTGAGCGCCGTGGAGCAGGACGAGCGCGAGCTCTACCGCGAGCGGCTGCGGCAGGGGCGCCGCGAGGTGCCGGTCACGCGGGACTGGTGATGCAGCCGGCCGTGGTATGGCTCCTGGCGCTCCTGGCGGGCGCGCCCTCGCGGGATCCGGTGCGGGCGACCGCGTCGCTTTCGGCCACGTCCTTGCGCGTGGGCGGGACGGCGGCCTCGCAGGACCCGGTGCGGGCGACCGCGTCGCTCTCCACTACCTCCCTGCGCGTGGGCGAGACCGCGGTGCTCGAGATCCGCGTCGAGACGCGCGGCCCCGCCCCGGAATCGATCGAGCTGCCCGGCCTGCCCTCCGAGCTCGAGGTCGTCGGCACGAGCGACTACAGCGAATTCCAGTTCGCGTTTCCGGGCGGGCGCACGCGCGTGGTGCGGCGCGAGCTCGTGCTGCTCGCGCGCGCGCCGGGGGAGCTGCAGCTGCGGCCGGCGATCGTGCGCGTGCGCGGCGTCGAGTATCGTACGCAGTCTTTGGCGCTGACCGTCAGCGCGAGCGGCGGCGCGCCGGGCGCGTCCTCCGGTCCGGGGGACGAGGTGCTGCTGCGGGCGTGGCTCGATCCGCCGACGGTCTACCCCGGGCAGCAGGTCACGCTGCGGGCGGAGGCGCTCTTCTCCGAGGACGTGCAGACCCGGCTCCGGCGCCCGCCCGAGTACCAGCCGCCGAGCTCGCCCGGCTTCTGGATCCACGACCTCCCCGATGACGGCGTTGCCGATGTCCGCACCATCGGCGATCAGGTCTACCAGGTGCAACGGTTCCAGCGCGCTTACTTTCCGCTCGCGCCCGGCCGCTACGTGCTCCCCCCGGCGCGGCTGCTCTACGATGCGCGCCGCGGCTTCCTGTACGCGCCCGAGAGCCACGAGCTGGCCAGCGATTCGCTGCGGCTGCTGGTGCTGCCCCTGCCCGAAGCCGGTCGGCCGGCGTCGTTCACGGGCGCGGTCGGCCGCTACTCCGTGCACGCGCGGCTCGAGCCCGAGGCGGTGCCGGCGGGCGAAGCGGCCGTGCTGATCGTGGATGTCGAGGGGCAGGGGAACGTCAAGGCCGCGCCGCCGCCAAAGCTCCCGTCCATCGCGGACGTCGAAGCGTATCCACCGAGCGAGGATGCGGAGATCGGCGTGGAAGGCGGCCGCGTACGCGGGACCAAGAGCTTCAGCTGGGTGTTGATCCCGAAGCGCGGCGGACGGCTCCAGATCCCCGCCATCGAGTACGGCTTCTTCGACCCGGAACGCAAGGAGTACGACGTCGCCCACACCGCGCCGCTCGCGCTGCGCGTGCTGGCCGGCGGCGGCGACGTGGCGCGCCCGCAGGACGAAGGGCGCATCCGCTTCCTGAAGTTTCAGCCCGCCAGCGATTCGCCGCTCCGCTGGGTGCGCGCGCCCGCCTTCGCCGCCCTCCAGCTCCTTCCGCTCGCCGCGCTGCTCTGGGGCGTGTGGTGGCGCCGGCGCGCCGCCGAGCCGCGGCCTCCCTCCCGCCGTGCCCTGCGGCGCCGCCGGCGCCGCGCACTTGCCGAGCTGAGCGAACAGGGCGTCGTGGTGGATGCCGATTTCTTCGCGCGCTTCGGCGACGCACTGCGCGCGTGGCTGGGCGAACGTCTCGGCGATGACGCGCTCCGCAGGATCCGGCCGCGTGAGCTGAGCGAGCGGCTCGGTTTGGCCGGCGTCTCGCACGGCAACGCGCGCGCGCTCGGCGAGCTGCTCGCCCGCCTCGAGCAGGCGCGCTACCGGCCGGATCCGCCCGGGCTTGAAGCACGTCGGGCGCTGCTCGCGGACGCCGAACGGCTGCTGGACGCGATCGACCGCGAAGCCCGGCGGCCGGTCGTGGCGCGCGCGCCCGCCGCGCTCGCGCTCGCGTTGCTCGCCGGTCTCGCCGGCTGGCCGGCCGTGGCGAGTGCGCGCACGGCTGCGGCGCAGCAGGCGGGCGCCGGAGAATTCGGCGCGGCCATCGTCGCCTTCCAGCAGGGCGACGCCGCGGCCGCACGCGACCTCTTCCTGAGCTACGTGCGCCGGTACCCCGAAGATCCGCACGCGTGGTACAATCTGGGCAATGCGTACTACGCGGCGGGCGAGGAAGGGCGCGCCGTATGGGCCTGGCTGAAGGCGCTGCGTCTCAGCCCGCGCGACGCCGATGTGCGCCACAACCTGGCGGTGGCCGGCGCCTCATCCGCGCTCGTGCGGCGGGGCCAACCCCGCCTGCCGCTCGGCCCCGACGAAGCGCTGCTGCTGGCCAGCCTGCTCTGGTTCGCGTCGGCGGGCGCGTTCGCGCTCTGGTTGCGCGGGCGGCGCGGCTGGGGCACGATCGCGGCCGGCACGCTCGTCCTGTCTTTCGCCGTGCTCGCGAGCTGGATCGAGCCGCGCGTGCGCCAGGAGCTCGGCGTCGTGCTGGAGCCCGACACCCGCCTGCTCGCCGCGCCCGTGCTGCGCGCCGAGCCGATCCGGCAGCTCACCGCGGGAGCCGGCCTGCGGCTGGTCGGCAGCCATGACGGCTGGCTGCGCGTGCGCACGCTGCGAGGCACGGAAGGTTGGTTGGAAGAAGTGCAGGTCGGGCGGCTGTAAGTCCCGAGCGAGCGGCCCGTCGGGGCCGCGAGTCGAGGGATCTTGTTTGAGCTTCCGCGACGATTGTCGCATCCGCTACACCTCAGGGCGCGCCGCCCGCGCTGTAGCCGCCGATCTCGGCGTCGTAGCCGTGCTCGCGCAGAACCGCGACCAGCAGCTCGGGCGTCACGCTGTGCTCGTCGTACTCCACCTCGGCGCCCGCGACGTCGCCGGTGCGCACCGTGGCCGTGCG
>JACQPS010000381.1 GCA_016207445.1 Gemmatimonadota bacterium
CTGCCCTGACCGAACTGGTTGTTCGGCTCGAAGTAATCGTCGCCCGGCGTGATGCTGACGCTCGGCTTGATGTTGCCGCCGTATTTCGTCTCGCGGCCACTCACCAGCACGCGCGGGCTCCCTGAGACCGCGCCGACCGGCACCCACGCCAGCACATCCGAGAACTTCCCCTCGCGGAAGACCAGCGGGAACACCGTGCCCGGGCGGGGGCCGAACTCGAGGCCGACCGGGAACGGGTCTCCCTGGCGCGGTACGGGGAAAAATCGGCCGTAGACCCAGACGGGCTCACCCCAGCGCAGCTGAAGCGACGGCCCAGTGGGCCCAGTGGGGAACGCGAAGCCGTAGAACTTCTGGGCGAACGCCGCATCGCGCCGGTCGGCGAAAGCGTAGGCGCAGGACCCGATTTCGCCGACCGTCGGAACGCCCTTGATCTTGTAGACGGCCTGGTCGCGATACGCCGTGCTGAGCTCCGGTTCCAGCACCGCGATGGCACGCGCATACTTGTACGAGCCGCACAACGTGCTGACGGTCGGGAACGTGAACTTGCCGGTGAACTGCACCGAGCCGGTCGCACCCTGCGCCTCGCCGAAGCCCTCGGCCACGTCACCTTCCCACTCGAAGCTGACGAACTTGTCCCCTTCCGGCGTGGTGAACAGCAGACTGTCGAACGTCTCGATGAAGTACGAGATGTCCGCGTCACCCTGCTCCTGCACCTCCTTCGAGGTCCGCTGGTAGTTCACTACGGCGGAGTAGTCGAGCTGCGTCGGACCGGCCGTGAAGAACTGGGGCGACTGCAGCGGCGCCTCCTCCGGCTCGAGCGTGGCGCGATCGAAGGAGATCGCGGTGAAGGCCGGCTCGCCGGACGGGGTCAGCAGCTCACTCTCCTCGCAGGCGGCGAAAAGGACCAGGCCGGCCACCGCGAGCGCGAGCCCGTGCCGGACCGGAAGGCGAGGCGATGCTCGACTCATAAGCCTCCTCGCGGAAAGGTGAGGGGGCCGGGCTTGCGCCCGGCCCCCTGGATCTCGTCCCCTCTATTGCCGCCCGAAGAAGAACACCACGGACGCGATCACCTCGCGGCGGTCATTGCCCGCGAGTGCGGCCACGTCGAATTGAAGCCGGCGGAACAGCACCGTGCCCAACCCGGCGGTGATCTGCGTGTCGTAATCCCCGGGCTCCGTGCCCCAGATCTGCTGGAGGCACGGGTCCGTCGGGTTGCCGGCATCGGGCTTGTAGTAGGTGTTGGACGGAGCAATGCGTGCGACGCCGCCGCGCAGCCCGACCGGGGCGCCGCCCATCAGCAGCACCACCTCCATGCCGGCGTGCAGGTCGAAGTCGTCATCGGCCTTGAAATCGCTCGGATCGGGCTGAATGTCCGCGTTACAGTAGTACGCGACGTTCATGTTCTCGGCGAGCTGCGAGTACTTGTTCAACACGCCGGCGAAGCTGAAGGTGACCAGGTTGTGCGGGCGGAACGAGAGCCCCGCACCGATCGCGTCCGGGATCTTCACGGTCACCGTGTCCGGTTCCCCTTCGGTGACGCTGTCGACGTCCACGAACGAGAAGGTCAGATCCTCGAACTTCGGCCGCAGCCGGTAGACCGCGCCGAGGCTGGCCCGCTCGCCCAGCCGCAGCAGCACGCCCCCGTTCACGAAGTAGCCGGTGCCGTGGCCGCCATCCTCGGAATCCATGATCAGCCGGTTCGCCTGGAAGCCGCGCTCGTAGCGCGGGACGCTGTAGCGGGTGAAGTCCACGTCCATATCGAGGATGGACCCACCGCCCGCCGCGCCGATCGAGAGCGGGCCCATCTTGAGCGCGAACGCGCCGCCGTAGTTCTGAACGCGCAGGTCCAGCTCGGACGTGTACGGAAAGAGGTAGCCGTAATCGGGACCCAGGCCGCTGATGTCGACGCCGGCCGTCCACACCGTGTTGCGGTAGTTCACCAGCTCGTGCCGGAACGCCGCCAGGCGCAGCGCGCTGCCCAGCGGGAGCACCAGGCTCGCGAAGGACGGCAGCGCCACCTTGTCCGTGAACTCTTTCCCCTCCACTCCGCCACCGGTCTCCGCATCGAGCTCGCGGATGTACTCCACGCCCTTGAACTCGAAGGAGATCTGCGGGTAGAGCAGCACGGTCAGCCCCGCCGGGTTCGTCTCCGCCGCCGTCGCGTCATCGGCCAATGGAATGAACGCGCCGCCCAGCGCGGTGGAGCGCGCCCCGGGCGGACTGAAGTTGAAGCCCAGCTTGGCGAAGTTCTCCGCGCTGATCTGCGCCGCGCCCGGCTCCACCTGGAGCAGCAACAGGCCCACCAGCAGGCTGGTCAGCCGGCGCAGCCACCGAATTCCTGATTCTCTCATCATTGTGGTCTCCACGCCTTACCTGAGGTGGATGCCGGGGATCGCCTTCTGCGGCGCCCCGGGCTGGATGTGCGGCTTCAGCTCGGCGAGCCCGGGCGCCGCGATCGCCGGCGTCGGCGAGCAATCGTCGGCCCAGTAGAAGTAGATCCCGTTCACCGTGGTCATGTCTGCCTTATAGGGGGCCGCCCACACGTACAGCTTCGCGTTCGCGGGCACGCCCAGGATCTGGACCGCCTCATCCGACGTGGCGGAGGTCGAGGCCGCGATGAGCTGACGGTTCACGTTGAAGACGTACAGGTCGATGTCGTCACGCGTCTCGTCGAAGCCCAGATAGATGCAGACGTTCGTCGTCGTCTTCGGCTGCAGCGTGAACCAGTCGCCCAGGCCGTAGGCCGCACCATAGGGTGACGTGACCCGGTCGGCCGCCGGCAGCGTGAGGTTCGGGTTGAAGGCCCAGAAGATGGCGCTGAAGTCGCTGCTCAGCTCCGACAGCAGCGCCGTGCCCGGGCTGCCGATGGTATCGTTCGGCTCGAAGAAGTCGGCGCCGCCGGTGGCCACCGTCATACTCGGCGCGACGTCTTTGCCGTAGGAGGTCGCGACCCCGCTCTGGAACGCGCTCACCGAGCCACTGGTCGCTCCGACCGGCACCCAGCCCAGA
>JACQPS010000384.1 GCA_016207445.1 Gemmatimonadota bacterium
GTCGACGGCCCGGTCGGCGTCGCCGGCGCGGGCTTCCTGCTGAGCCTGCGCTCCGGATTCACTGGCCTGCTGGCTTCCAAGAACGAAGCCACGTACGTACGGGGCGAGACCGGCGACTGGCTCGCGAAAGCCGAGGCGCCGGCCTTCGGTGGTCAGCTACGCGTCCTCGGCTACGACAGCGAGAACGAGGTCGACGCCGCGGCCGCCGCGGAGAGGGAAGTTGACCCGGCGCCGTATGCCGCGCGCAACACATTCGAGTGGCACAGCCGGTCGTTCGGCGCTGCGTGGACAGGCTCCTTCCGCGGCAGGACCCTGCGGCTCCAGGGGTGGCGCGCGGCCTCCGATGCGAGCGCCTTCTGGACGCGTGCGCCCGTGGCGTTGATCCTCGGGGCGAAACGCCGGGATGAGGGAGCGCTCGCGGCGCTGGAGCACAGCGACGCGCGAGCGACGACGGTGGCCGGCGTCCGATTCGAGCGGAGCAGGACATCCTACGACGTCGGCGGCTATCCGGCCCTCATTCCGTGGAGCGCGAGCGTGCGGCTGCCGATCGTTTCCGGCTTCCTCCAGCACGCGCGCCCCATCCATTCTCGCCTGGACCTGGAAGTGGGCGCCTCGCTCGCCGCCGCCGCCGGCAGTGTGTATCCCGGCCCGCGGGCGCGGCTGCGGTGGAAACCGTGGGGCGAGTCGACGCTGTCGCTGAGCTACGCCCGCCTGCATCAGTTCGCGCAATCCCTGCGCAATCCCGAGTCGGTGGCCGGCAACATCTTTCCCGCCGACCTGTACCTGGGCGCGGGTGCAGCGGCGGTGCCGGTCGGCCGGAGCGATCAGGGGGTGATCGCCGCGGAGGTTCGCCCGTGGCCGGGCATACGACTGGGCCTGCAGGCGTACGGCCGTGCGCTGGATGGGCTCGTGCTGGTGGCGCCGCGTCAGGGCGAGCCGTTCGCGACCGGCGGCTTCGCCGCCGGGTCGGGGGCGTCCCGTGGGCTGGCCATCGATCTGGCCGCGAGCGGCACGCGCTACGGCGTGGTCGCGAGCTACGGCTGGCAGCGTGTTCGCCTCGCATACGGCGACTCCAGCTACGTGCCGGATCATGGCAGCACACACGTTCTGGAGGCGGGCGCGACCGTGTTTCCGACCGCCACGTCGTCCATCCGCCTCGGGATCGCGGGCGCGCTCGGGCGCCGGACCACGGCCGTGGCAGGAGCGTTCGAGTGGGAGTCCTGCAACCTGCTCGACCAGGGGTGCGAATTCGCCGGCGCGCCGCACGCATCCGCATCTCCGGGTACCGCGACCTTGCCGCACTACCTGCGCGTAGACCTGGGCGTCCGGAAGCACTGGGACGTCGAGATCGGGGGCCGCAACGCGTGGGTCGCGCTGTTCGGCACTGTCACCAACGTGTTCGCGCGCCGCAACGTGCTCACCTACGCCGAAGATCCGGCGAGCGGCGAGCGCGTGCTCATCGAGATGCGGCCGCGGGCGCCCCTCGTCGTCGGGCTCGACTGGCAGTTCTGACGCACGCGGCTCCCCGACTGCTGTCACAAAACCGGCGCAATCCCGGTTCCTACCGGTGGAGGCCGCGTGGAAGCTCCGGGACGATCGCATGAGTACGAAGGCGCGCCGGCGCGCCCGTGCGCGGCGGAGAACCCTGCGCCCGCCCAGGCGACGTCGTTCCACGACTGCTTCGTGGATCTGTTCAACGCGCACTTCCACCGCCTCTACCGTACCCTGGACCGGCTGTCTGGCGATCCGGACCTGGCCAGCGACCTCGCACAGGAGGCATTCATCAAGCTCTACCGCCGCGGCTCTGCGCCCGATGCGCCCGAGGCCTGGCTCATCACCGTGGCCATGAACCTGTTGCGCAACGCCAGCTCGACCCGACGCCGGCGGCTCCGCCTGCTGAGCCCTACCCGCGGCGAGATCACGCAGTCGGATCCGCCGCCGCCGCCCGGGCATGCGGCGGACGCGGAGGATTCGCGCCGGCGCGTGCGCGCCGCGCTCGACCAGCTGCCGGAACGAGAGCGCCGTCTGCTGCTGCTTCAGGCGGAAGGGTACCGCTACCGCGACATCGCGGCGGCCCTCCGGCTCAACGAAGCCAGCATCGGCACTCTCCTGGCACGCGCCCGCAGCGCGTTTCGCGAGGTCTACGAGCATGCACTTGCGGCACGTTGACGACGAGCGCATTCAGCGCCTCCTGCACGGCGAGCTCGCGTCGCCCGCCGCGGACCTGGTGCGCGACCACCTGGCCGGGTGCGCCGAGTGCCGCGCACGCGTCGCGCAGGCGCAGCGCGAGGAAGGCGAGTTGCACGCCCTGCTCCGTCACCTGGACCATCCGTTGCCCCGAGTGGGCGCGGAGGCCGTCGCGGCCCGCGCGCGCGTGCCCGGCTCGGCCTGGGGATGGCGGGCGGCTGGGATCCTGCTGGCGCTCGCGGCCGCCGGCGTCGCCTACGCGGCCCCCGGCTCGCCGCTCCCCGGATGGGTGGACGAGGTGATCACGCGGCTCAAAGGCGCGGAACCGGCCGCGCCGCCGCCGCGGCCGCGGGTCGCGGGGCAGAGCGTGTCGGGCATCGCGCTGCGCCCGGGGCAGGACCTGGCCATCGTGTTCGTATCGACGCACGCGGACGGACAGGCCACCGTGACCCTCACGGACGAGGCGGAGGTCCTGGTCCGTGCGCTGACCGACCCGGCCACGTTCACCTCCGAGCTCGATCGCCTGGTGGTCGACGGCCATGGTGCGGCCGGCCGCTTCGAGATCCGGATTCCCCGAGCCGCTCCCCGCGTCGAGATCCGGGTCGGCGATCGCCGGGTCCTGCTCAAGGAGGGAGCGCGCGTTTCGACGAGCGCGCCCGCGGACGCGAGCGGCTCGTACCTGCTGCCGTTGCGGCCCGGGTTATAGCACGTCCCGGGCGCCCGCCGACAGAATTCGGCAAAGGTCGCAAAGGACGCAAA
>JACQPS010000046.1 GCA_016207445.1 Gemmatimonadota bacterium
AACCCGCGTGGACCACCAAAACATGCTGCGCATGGTCGGCGCCAACGTCCGGGGCGCCGTGACGATCGAGTTCGGGAAGCCCGACATGATGCGGTCGAGCCTCCCCGCCCACCCGGAGATCGGGCTGGAGATGCCAATGCGCATCTACGTCTGGGAACGCGCGGACGGAAGGACCGTCGTGAGCTATCATCGGCCCGCGGCGGTCTTTGCCGCCTATGGGAACCCCGAGCTCACGGCCATGGGCAACATGATGGACGGCATGTTCGAGCAGATCGTGGGCGACGCGACCAGGTAGGGACTCTCCGATGCTTATCACCTGGATCGACATGGCGGTCGTGGCGATCGGGGCGGCGGGGATAGGCTACGGTCTTTGGCGGCGACCGCGCCCCCCGGCACCTCTGCCGTCGCCGCCGGCATCAGCGGGGGAGCTCCTTCTGACGCTGCTCGCGGCAGTGCCGGCAGCCGTGGGCCCAAACGTGCTCGTGGTCGCTCTGACGCCGGGCATGCCGGCGATGCCGACGCTGGTCCGGCTGGCCCTGCTTCCGTCGGTCGGGATGCTCGGGGTCGTTTGGGTCGCGGCGCGGGCGGCCGGCTACACGCGACTCGTCAACCGCATCGAGGCGGGCGTCTGGGTGGGGTTCGTGGCCACCGCGGCGCTGGACGTCTTCCGCCTCGCGAGCTTCTCGCTCGGCCTGCTGCCCGGGAACATGCCTCGTATGTTCGGCGTGCTGATCCTCGACCGGATGGCCGCAGGGCCCAGCACGCTCTCTGACGTGGTAGGCGCGGCGTACCATTTTTGGGTCAGCGCGTGCTTCGGCCTCGCCTACACGCTTCTTTTGGGCCGCACCCGATGGTGGGGCGGCCTGATCTGGGGATTGGTCGTCGAGGTCGGCATGATGACGACGTCTCCGATGGTGATCGCCATGGGGACGGGCTACTTTGGGCTCGCCCTTGGCAAGGGTCTGCTCAACGGGGTGTTCCTCGGAAGCCTGGTTCCTCACATTTCGTATGGTGTCGTACTGGGGCTGCTCCTGGAGCGGTACGTGGCCCATCGCGGCACGATATTCGGCTTGGTGCGCGCGCTCGCGCACCGGCCGGTAACCGGCATCAGGCCGGGGAGCGCCCATGCGGTCCGCTGAGACAGCCTCCGCTAAGACCAAAGTCGCGGGCGAGTTCAACAAGTAATGGGGGAGACGATGAGCGACGTGCGTGAATTGAGCATCGAAGTCCGCGGCATGACGTGCGACCACTGCGAGCGCTCGGTCGCGAACGCATTAGAGACGGTGCCCGGAGTCGAGCAGGTCCTGGAGGTCAGCCACGCCGGCGCGATTGCTCGCGTCAAGGCCGGTCCAGAGGCGACTTCCGACCGCATCGAGGGGGCCGTCGCGAAGGCCGGCTACCGCGCGCGGGTACGGTCGCACGGCGGCGCGGCGGCGCCTGTGGCGGTGCCGAGTCGCGGCGCCGACTTCGACCTCTTGATCGTGGGCGGCGGCTCTGCCGGGTTTGCCGCTGCGATCAAGGGCGCGGATATGGGGGCGCGCGTTGCGATGGCTGAGGCCGGCACCTTGGGTGGCACGTGCGTCAACGTCGGCTGTGTCCCTTCGAAGACGCTCATCCGCGCGGCCGAGGTCCAGCACCGGCGCTCACATCACCCGTTCGATGGGATTCCCGCGGGCGACGGCCGGCCCGACTGGGCGCGCGTGCGCGGGGAGAAGGACCAGCTTGTCGGCGAGCTCCGGCAGGCCAAGTACCGGGACGTGCTGCGCTCCTACGAGGCGATCACGCTGTTCGAGCAGCGGGCGACGCTGACGTCGGGCCGGTCGGTTCGCCTGGCCGACGGCCGGACCCTCACGGCCGGCAGGATCCTCATTGCCACGGGCGCCTCGCCCTGGGCGCCGCCGATCCCCGGCCTCGCCGAGAGCGGGTACCTCGAAAACGCGAGCGCGATGGCGCTCGACCGCCTGCCGGATTCGCTGATCGTGATCGGGGCGAGCGCGGTCGGGCTCGAGCTGGCCCAGATGTTCGCGCGGCTCGGCGTGCGCGTGACGGTCCTGGAGGCCTTGCCGCGGGTCGTTCCGGCCGAAGATCCGGCGATCGGGGAGGCGTTGGGCGACTTGTTGCGTGCCGAAGGACTGGATGTGCGCACGGGCGTCGCCATCGAGAGCGTCAGCCGCGCGGACGACGGCTACTCAGCCCGCTTCCAGGAGGAAGGCGAGGCCCGTGCCGTCCGGGCCGACCAGCTGCTTGTGGCTGCGGGGCGCCGGGCCAACACGAGGGGATTCGGCCTCGAGGATTCGGGCGTGACGCTTGGCAAGAACGGTGAGATCGTGGTCAACGAGTTTCTCCAGACGGCGAACCCGGGCATCTACGCGGCCGGCGACGTCATCGGTGACCCGATGTTCGTGTACGTGGCGGCCTATGGCGGGGCGCTGGCGGCGGAGAACGCGCTCGGGGGGAACGTCCGTCACTACGATCTTGCGGCCTTGCCCAAGGTCACGTTCACCGATCCGGCGGTCGCGTCCGTTGGGCTCACCGAGGATCAGGCACGGGCCGCGGGGATCGAGCCCCTCGTCTCGAAGCTCCCGCTCGAGCACGTGCCGCGCGCCCTCGCGGCGCGCGACACGCGCGGGTTCGTCAAGCTGGTCGCCGATGCCGCCACCCGGAAGATCGTCGGTGCGCACATCCTCGCGGCCGAAGCGGGCGAGATGATCACCGAGCCGGCGCTCGCGATCAAGCATGGGCTCACGATCGAGGATCTCACGGGCACCTTCCACCCGTACCTGACCCTCTCGGAAGGGATCAAGCTTGCGGCGCAGACCTTTGACAGGGACGTGGCGAAGCTCTCGTGCTGCGCGGCGTAGCGTGGGACCCGGTGGGCGCCGCTCCGGCGGTACCGTGTCCTGCCGCAGCGTTCAGGGCCAGGGAACGCGAGTGACGCTTAGCCTCCCGTGCCCGGGAGTGGGTGAGTGCGGAGCGCTGCGGTAGGCCTCGATGCGATACCTGGTTTTGTGTGGCGGCGGGAGCCGAGGCGCCATCGAGGTGGGCTTCGCGAAGGCCCTGTGGGAGCGGGGCGTCCGCTTTGACGGGATCGTGGGCAGCTCCGTCGGGGCGCTCAATGGCGCCTTTCTTGCTGCCGGCGGCAGCCCCGAGCAACTGGCGGACATCTGGCGCACCCTCCGCTTCAAGGACGTTTTCCGCTTCAACTGGCGGCTCCTGGTGCGCGGCGTCCGGGCGCGGTCTATGTTCACACTGGGGCGAAGCCTGCGGTCGTTGATCGATCGGCTGGGTGTCCGCCGGTTCGAGCAGCTCTCGATTCCCCTCGCGGTGGTCGCCACGGACCTGGCCACCGGCGCAGCCGTGGTGATCGATAAGGGTTCCCTCGCACCGGCACTTGCCGCGAGCGTGGCCATCCCCGGGCTCCTCAGCCCGGTGGTGCTGGGCGGCCGCTGCCTGGTGGACGGAAGTCTCTCAGCGGATCTGCCCGTCGCCGAGGCTGTGCGTAGGGGTGCTTCGGAGATCTGGGCCATGCGATGCGCGTGCTGCGCCAGCCCGAAATATCGGTTCGACTCGCTCACTTCGATCATCGCACAGGTCTTTGGTCTGGCGGTCGATCGGACGAGGAGAGAGGCCGAGGTCGCGCGGCCCGGGGTCGTGGCGCGCGTGTGGTCGGTGGAGGCCGAGCTTGATGTTTCCAGTCTGGACTTTTCGGCGACCGCGGCGCTAATCACCGCAGCGTACGAGGAGACGAGCCGTCGGCTCGACCGGCTTGGCTTGGCTGGAATGGATGTGGCCACCGTCGCGGTGCCTTAGCGCGGTCCGACGAGAATGCCGCAACCCCTCATGACCGCTGCGGTGGAGTCCTCGTCGTATTGGACCGCCTACTGGTGGATGCTCCCGGTCGGCGTGCTCATCTGCTCGACGGCGTGCGCTGCCTCGGTGGAGGGGGCGACGATGTTCACTCCGCTGTTCGCGCTCGGGTTCCCGCTCATCGGGGCGTCGGCCCTCACCCCAGGACAAGCGATTGCCACGGCGCTGATCATCGAGTCCGTGGGCTACTCCAGAGCGGCCAGCTCATGCTGCGACTCGGCTGGCCCGGCCGCGTTGCCGTTGGCACCGGCGTCGGTGTCGTGCTCCCGACCGTCGTGACGGCAGGCGCCGTGCAAGCGGTAATGCTGCAGCGCACCGATCTGGGGATTCCGTGGAACCTGGTCGTGTGGACCGTCCCAGCCGTGCTCATCGGCGGTCAGCTGGGGCCGCGGTTGACAGCGCTCGTCCCCGAACGGCAGTTGAAGCGCGGGGTTGCGGTGCTATTCGCCCTGCTCGGGACGGTCATCACGCTGTCCACCGTTGTACGGCGACTTACCGGCTGAGTTAGCGGGTCGACGGGACATCCCAGGCCTCCGGGTGGCCCCTCGCCGGCGGGTCAGACGCGGTTCACCGGGAACCCGGGTGGCGACGACGCGGTTGTGTGGAGTAGCATGACCGACGCGCTCGAGACGCTCCGCTCCGCCCTGACCGCCGAATACGACGTGCTCGGCGAGATCGGCCGGGGCGGCATGGCCACGGTGTACCTCGGCTTGCAGCGGCACCCCAGGCGCAAGGTCGCGATCAAGGTCATGAACCCGGCGGTTCCGAGCCCGACGGCGCGGGACCGCTTCCGCCGGGAGATCGAGCTGGCCGGCCAGCTCTCGCACCCCCATATCGTCCCGATTTTCGCGGCGGGCGGGGCTGGGGACCTGCTCTACTATGTGATGCCCTACATTGAGGGCGAGGCGCTCCGGGCGCGTTTAGAGCGCGGCCCCAGGCTCGGCCTCGAGGAGATCCTGCACTTCACCCGCGATGCGGCCGACGCGCTGGCGTACGCCCACGCCCACGGCATCATCCACCGCGACATCAAGCCGGAGAACATCCTCATCTCCGAAGGCCACACCATGGTGGCGGACTTCGGGCTCGCCGGCGCGTGCGACGCGTGCGGGTTCGAGCGGCTCACCATGCCTGATACGGTCATGGGTACGCCGGGCTACATGAGCCCCGAGCAGGCCATGGGAAGCGCCAAGTCGGACGAGCGCACGGACATCTACAGTCTGGGCTGCGTGCTCTACGAGATGCTGGTGGGCGAGCCGCCGGCGACTTGGCCCGACCGCTCCTCGGCCAGGAGCGGCCGCATGACGGACACGCCTCCGGAGCACCGGCGCTCGCTCGACCTGGTGCCCCGCGAGTTCGAGCGGGTGCTGGCCAAGGCGTTGGCGAAGGAGCCGGAGGATCGGTTCGCCACGGCCGCCGAGTTCCATGCGGCGCTGACGAGCCTCAGTGTGAGGCCGGCGGCGGCTCGGCCGGGGCGTTTTTGGCGCGTGGCGGTCGTGGTGGCGACGGCGGCGCTGGCGCTGGCCGGGGCGCTTGCGCTCATCCTGAGCCGCTAGACTGCCGACGTGCCCGGGACTCCTTCCGCCGACGGCGCGGCCCGCGGCATGAGATCGTTCGACGCGATTGTGATCGGGTCCGGTCAGGAATAAGCCATGTCGGTTAGAAGGCGGCAACGTGTCTGGACCATGAGTGCACGCGCTACGCAATTGCGCGAGAAGGATCCGAATCCGGTCGTCGAGGAATACGCACGAACCGCGCCGGATTACGACACGAAGTGGTCGTTCTACATCGAGGCGACTACCCGGGAGACGATGGCACGTCTTGGGCCGCGTCCGACGGACCGAGTTCTCGACGTTGGCTGCGGCACCGGGGTGCTGCTCCACCGGCTTGCGCTTTCCTATCCGAAGGCCCAGTTGTTCGGAATTGACCTTGTGCGAGAAATGTTGGCCATCGCTCGTCGGAGGCTACCACCGACTGTCGAGCTACAACAGGCTTCGGCTGAGCAGCTTCCTTTCGGCGACGAGCAGTTCGATGTCGTCGTCTCTTGTAACATGTTCCACTACATTCGCCAGCCCATCGCCACGTTGCGAGAGATGCGGCGAGTTTTGCGTCCGGGCGGCCAGCTTGTTATCACCGACTGGTGCCACGACTACTTGGCTTGCCGGATCTGTGACCTGTACTTGCACCTCTTCAGTCATGCGCACATCAAGACTTACCGAGAGCGAGAGTGCGCGCGGCTCCTCAAGCAGGCAGGATACAGCGAGGTGGAAATCGCGCGCTACAGGATTAGCTGGCTCTGGGGGCTAATGACAGCGAGATCGAAGAAGCATGGCACCTAACAATAGGCGCGCGCGCCGGTGGGAATCCGTGGTCGTTCAGAAGGAGCACGGCACGCGGGAGTGTGGAGGATGATGCGTGGCATGTGGCTACCCGTCGCGCTGGCGGCGCTCGTCGGTCTCGCGGCGTTGCCGGCCACAAGCTTCCGGAGTCCGCTCCGCCGCGTCCTCGGCTCTGTTCGTCGACGCCTTCGCCCGCGACTACCGGGCCGCCGACCTGAGTCCAGCCGAGCGGGCGATGCTCGACTACGCTGTGCTCCTCACGACACAGCCCAGCAAGGTGAAGGCCGCCGACGTTGCCCGGCTGCGCGCGGCCGGGTTCGACGACCGAGCCATCCACGACATCTGCGCGATCGCGTCGTACTACGCTTTCGTCAACCGCATCGCCATCGGGCTTGGCGTCGAGCTCGAGCCGCGCTTCGAGTGAGCACGAAGCACGAAGGGGCGCCTCACCGGCGACACCCCTTCAACTCTTCACCTCTGCAACTCAACCCTTCAACGCCTCTTTCTCGAACAGCTTCGCGTACCGCTTCGCCTCCCGGGCCCGCCACGCGCGCCGCCGGCGGCACCAGACGGTGATACGCGAAAAGGCGCCTGGGTGCAGGCGCCTTCGGTGCTTCCGGTGGTCAACTCTGGACGAGTCCCGAGCGAAAGCCGGGTTACCCGGAGTGGCTTAGCTCAACGAGCCCGCCGGACGCTGTGCGCCGGCGTCCTGAGCACGTTCATTCAGCGCGCACCAGCGAAGCGCTCGCCATCACCGCCAGGACCTCCCGCACGGTGGATGCGCCCCGGTCTTTCGCGTACCAGCGCCGGATTCCGGGATAGATCTCCTTGCCCGCGCCCGCGCGCCGCTCGGCCAGGACCCAGTTCTGAAGCTCGGCCGGCCGCGGGCCCCAGTGCCCGACTTCCTCCATGTCTCCGGTCAGAACGATCACGATGGGAATGGAGCGCGACGCGCCGGTGAGATACGCGTCCATCAGTTCGGGGTGCCGGTCCCGACGCACCAGCCGGATCTCCGCGCCCGGCACCTGTTCGATCCACCGTACCAGAACGGGAACGGTGTTGGTCGCGTCGCCGCACCAGTCCTCCACGATGACCAGGAGCCGGAACGGCCGCCCGAGGTTCACCGCCTCGTCCACCAGGTGCGCGGGAATCCGCGCGGTCCGGTAGACGCCCGTCCAGAGCCCGCAATGCTCCGTGGACTCCTTCACGAAGCGGTCGTACATCAGCGCACCGTTCCAGACATGTGCGAATGCCCAGGTCACTTGATCCCCTTTGGCTGTGGTGATGACCTACGATGGTACTGCGCATACCAAGACGCGGCGTCCACCGCGTGTTCCCGTGCCCGCCGAGGTGCCGGAGATTGCTGGCTGCGGTGCTTGTTCGCCCTGCTCGGGGTGGTTATCACGCTGTCCACTGTACGGCGACTTACCGCCTGAGTTGGCGGCTCGGCCGCGGCGTTTTTTTTGGCGCGTGGCGGCCGTCGTCGCGGCGGCGGCGCTCGCGCTGGCCGGGGCGCTTGCGCTCATCCTGCGCCGCTAGACCGCCCGCGTGGAGCGTCACGCGGCCGGAACATTCCGGCTTCGCTTTCGCTTTCTCTCTTGGACGGGCCGGGCCGACGGCAGGTGGCTTGGCGTGGTTGTTTCTCACGGAAGGAGCAACATCATGGCGAGGTTTGCGATCGTGACGCAGCCCCAGAAAGCCGACATGGGGCGCGCGGTTCATAGCCTGCTGTATGCCCGTCAGCTCAAGGACGGCGGGCACGACGTCAAAGTGTTCTACGACGGTGAAGGGACGACGTGGATCCCGAGGTTCGAGGACCCCGCGTTCAAGTACCACGACCTGTACCGCGGGGTGCTCGACGAGGGTCTCATCGGTGGCGCCTGCGAGTACTGCGCCGGCGCCTTCGGGGCCAAAGCGGCGATCGAGACAACGGCCGTGCCTCTGGTGTCCGACTGCAACGGGCATCCCGACCTGGCCAAGATGGTCGCCGAGGGAAGGACCATCATCACCGTGTGACCGACGCCTTTGAGGGCTCGGGCGGCGCCGATTTGGCGCTCGTCCTCTCGGGCGGCGGCGCTCGCGCCGCCTATCAGGTCGGCGTGCTGGCCGCCATCGCCGAGCGCGTCCCCGACGTGGAGTTCCCCATTCTGACGGGCGTCTCCGCGGGGGCGATCAACACGATCTATCTGGCCGCACACCGGGGATCGTTCGCCACCGCGATCCGGGCGCTCGTGAAGGAATGGGGCCGCCTGACCGCGGACCGGGTCTACTGCGTTCGACCGGTGAACCTCGTGCGCTCGCTCCTCAAATGGTCGGTCCAGACCTGGCTCGGCCGCCGCTCCGCGCCGGCGACGCTCCGCGGCCTGATGGACATGCAGCCGCTGGCCCGGTTCCTGGCCGGCTGCGTGGACCTCACCGGCATCGAGGACAACCTGGCATCGCGCCGGCTGCGCGCGGTCGCGCTGAGCGCGACGTCGCTCACCGCTGACCGGACAGTCACCTTCGTCCACGGCGCTCCGGACGTGCCGACGTGGGAGCGTGCGCAGCGGGTAGCGGTGCGGGCTCGCCTCACGCTCGATCATGTGCTGGCCTCGGCGGCCATCCCGATTCTCTTTCCCGCGGTCCGCCTCGACGGCGAGTTCTTCGGGGACGGGAGCGTGCGCCAGACCGCTCCGCTGGCTCCCGCAATCCACCTGGGCGCGCAACGCGTCCTGGCCATCGGGATCGCGGCGCGCCGCGGCTCGGCACTCCCCGCCCGTGCCTCGACCGAGTATCCGACCGCGGCGGAAGTGATGGGCCTGCTCCTCCATTCGATCTTCCTGGACGCGCTGGAAGCCGATGCGGAGCGGATCGAGCGGGTCAACCGCCTGCTAGCGGCGCTGCCCGCGGGCGCGCCCGCGCCGGACGGCCTCCGGCCGGTCGAGCTATTGCTGGTGCGCCCATCCAGGGACCTCGCCGCGCTTGCGGCAGGGCACAGCTCGCGGCTCCCGACGACGATGCGGTGGGTCTACGGGGGGATCGGCGGGCAGCGCGAGGGCGCGCTGGACTTCCTCAGCTACCTGCTGTTCGATCCCGCGTACAC
>JACQPS010000374.1 GCA_016207445.1 Gemmatimonadota bacterium
GCGCTGGCGCGGCTCGGCGCGCACCCGGATTCCGTGAGCCGCTTCCTCCGCATTGTCCAGGATACCTACGCCATCGATCCGGCTGATCAGATCGGCCCCTTCGACCGGACCGGCGACGCGCTCTCGCTGCTGGGGCGCGTCGATGCCGTGATCACGCAGCGCCACACGCTGGCGCTGCGCGGCCACGCCAGCTTCTACGACCAGGACAACGCACGCATTGGATTCCTCGAGCTGAGGGAGAACGGCGGCGAGATGGGAAGCACGGGCGGCGGCGCCGTTCTCTCGCTCAGCTCCCGGCTGGGTGGGAGCTGGGTCAACGAACTGCGCGCGTCCTGGCTCGAGAACGACCGGGACGTCCAGCCCTACGAGCCGATCCCGGAGGGCCGCGTGCGCGTGAGCGGCGAGCTGGAGGACGGTCGCCGCAGCGTGAGCACATTCGCCTTCGGCGGCGACCGCCTGCTGCCCAGCACGACGGCCGAGCGCACGCTCGAGCTCTCCGACGAGCTGTCCTGGCTGCTCGGCGACGCGCATCGCCTGAAGCTCGGCGGACTGCTCCACCACAGCCGGTTCGAGCAGCGGACCACGGCCAACCGGCACGGCACGTTCACCTTCAACTCACTCACGGACTTCGAGCGCAGGCAGGCGGCTTCCTACTCGCGCGCGCTGGCGCCGCGCACGGGCGTGGGCGGCGGGCTGAACGCCGCCGTCTACCTCGGCGACAGCTGGCGGCCCGCGCCGCGACTCCAGCTCACGTACGGCCTGCGCCTGGAGAGCTCCCGCTTCGACGAGCGGCCGCCGTACAACACGGTCGTCGACAGCGCGTTCGGCGTCCGCACCGACCGAATCCCCGCGGAGGTGCACACGAGCCCGCGTCTCGGCTTCACCTTGCGCCTGGGTGGCCGCGGCGCCGCCCGCATCCTGCGCGGCGGCGTGGGCGAGTTCCGCGGGCGCGCGCCGTTCTCCCTCTTCGCCGCGGCACTGGACCAGACCGGCGCCGTCGGCGGGGAATCGCAACTCACTTGCGTGGGGGGAGGCGTCCCGACGCCCGACTGGACACTGTACCGCTCCGATCCGGCCAGCATCCCGAGCGTGTGCGCCGCGGGCGGCTCCGGCGTTCCGGCGGGAAGTCAGCCGAACGTGACGGTGTTCTCGCCGGATTTCGGCGCGCCCCGCTCCTGGCGTGGCTCGCTGTCCTTCCAGACGCCGCTCCTCGGGCTGCTCCAGGCGAACGTGGAGGGGACCTACACGCGCGGGGTCGAGCTTTACGGCGCGCGCGACCGGAACCTGGTCGCCGAGCCCAGGCTGTTCCTCGCGGCCGAAGGGAACCGCCCCGTGTACGCCGATACGGGCGCCATCGTGCCGCGGACCGGCAACGTCGTGTTCGCGGCGACGCGGCGCGATGCGCGCTTCGGGCACGTCTATGAGCTGGCATCGCATCTGGAGTCCGAAGCCAAGCAGCTCACAGTAGGCGTGTCGGGTGTGCTGCCGCCGCGCATCCTCTACCAGCTGGCCTACACCTACACCCACGCGCGCGATCAGTCCTCTTTCTCCTGCTGCACCGCGCAGCAGGCGTTCGCCTCACCCTCGACGGCCGGCGATCCGAATACGACCGGCTGGGCGACAAGCGACTTCGAGCGCCGTCATTCCCTGCTCGCCGTTCTGGGCGCCCTGCTCTCGCCCGCGTTCGAGCTCTCGCTCGTCGCGCGGCTGAATTCCGGCGCGCCCTTCACACCCATGGTCGGCGGCGACATCAACGGCGACGGTGCGAGGAACGATCGCGCGTTCCTCTTCGACCCGGCGACGACCACGGACACCGCGCTGGCGGCGGGGATGCGCCGCATGCTGAGCGGCGCCGAGCCACGTGTGCGCGAGTGTCTCACAGCGCAGCTCGGGCGCGTCGCGGGGCGAAACACCTGCCGCGCACAATGGACCGAGACGATCGACCTGAAGGCCACGGTACGACCCCAGCTCCGCGGCCTTGCTCGCCGCGTCTCGGTTTCGCTGGATGCGCTGAACGTGCTGGCCGGGCTGGACCGCCTGCTCCACGGCTCCGGCGATCTGCGGGGCTGGGGGCAGCCGGCGCTCGGACCCGACGAGACGCTGCTCTACCCGCGCGGCTTCGATCGCGCGAGCGGCGGCTTCCGCTACGAGGTGAACGAGCGCTTCGGGCAGCCGCGCTCGCAGCGGCTCGGCCTCGCCGCGCCATTCCAGGTCCAGTTGTCGGCGAAAATCGCCGTGGGCGCCGGAGGCGGAGCATTCGGTCCGATCGCATTCGGCGGGCCGGGGGGAGGAGGTGGCCAGGGACGCATCGGCGGCGGGCCGGGCGGTCCGCGCGGCGGCCCGGCGTTCGATCCGAATCTGCTGGTCGAGCGGCTTTTGCCTAACCCCGTGCGCGTGATCCTGGAGCTGAAAGACTCGCTCGCGCTCACGC
>JACQPS010000002.1 GCA_016207445.1 Gemmatimonadota bacterium
GGGGAAACCGACCATCACGGTCGTGCGCAGCGCGAGGTCCGGAATCGCCTCGCGCAGCCAGCGCACGCGCTCCCGGATGGTGGCCCGCCGCTCCGGCCGCCGCATCCGCTCGAGCATCCGGTCGGAGCCATGCTGGATCGGCATGTCCAGGTACGGCAGGATGCGTGGCTCCCGTGCCACCAGCTCCACCAGCGCACGCTGGATCCCGGAGGGATACATATAGAACAGCCGGAACCACGGGATAGACGTCTCGCGCAGCAGGGCCTGCAGCAGGTCCGGCAGCAGCCCGTGGGGTGGTGTTGGGATCGGGCTCGGGCTCGGGCTCGGATGAGGGCTAGGATAGCCGCCTCGCCCCCTGGCCGTAGCCGTAGCGGTGGCCGTACCGACCATACCGGAGAAGAGCTTCCCGACAAAGAACCCGTCGCCGCCTCGCCGCGTCGCGGCGTCGGCGCGTCGCTCGATCGCGGCGTCTCCGCGTCGTACCAGATCCCGGCCGTACCAGGTCGTATCCTGACTGATCAGGTTGAGCTCGACCACGCCCCGCGCTTCCAGCTCCTGCGCCTCGCGCACGAGCTGCTCCAGGGGCACGGACCGGTGCTTCCCACGCATGAGCGGGATCGCGCAGAAGGCGCAGCCATGATCACACCCCTCGCTCACCTTCAGGTGAGACGTGTGCGTGCGCGTGGAAAGCAGGCGCATCGGCCGCTCCATCGCCGGGACGGGCGCTTCCGGCAGGAGGCCGCGGCGGCGCAGCTCGGGCAGGAGGCGGTGCGCGTCGGTGAGCCCGAGGAAGAGGTCGACCTCCGGGAGCTCGCGCACGAGCTGGTCGCGGTAGCGCTGAACCATGCACCCGACCGCGACGACCGCCCGCACCCTCCCCGTCTCCTTCAGCCGCAGCGCGTCCAGGATCGCGTCGACCGATTCTTCCTTGGCCGCGGCGATGAAGCCGCACGTGTTCACGACGACGACGTCCGCGGCCGCTGCGTCCTCCGCGACCCGCGCGCCGGCCCCCGCCAGCCACGCGAGCATGCGCTCGCTGTCGACCGTGTTCTTGTCACAGCCGAGCGTGACCAGCGCAATGCGGGGAGTATCCGACGCGGGGACGCGGCGACGCGGCGGCGGCGCTGCGGCGAAACCCGCCGTGGCCTCGACTCGCGCCGCCATGCCGTTCAGCACCGGCAACTCACGACGGGGGCGTCCCGGTATCATGGCTTCACTCGATGAACAACGGCCCCACGGGGGCGCAAAATATACGCCCGACGCGGGGCCGCATCAAAGCGATCGGCACGCGCTCGCATGCCTCAGCTACGATCGATCACGCGAGCACCCGGCGGCGGTGTGAAGCGGAACAGCTCGTCGCCCAGCGCGGGGTTCACGGCCAGATTGCTCAGGTCGAAGCGTCGTACGCTCCCGTTCTCCTCCGCGATCTCGAAGCGACGGACCAGCGAATCCTTCGCGTCTACCCACACCTTCAGCATGCGGTAGCCCGCCTCCATGCGCGGCGTGAGGACGAGAACGTACGCCTCGCGGCCCGCCACGACTTCCGTGCCCTCGAGCGCTGGCAGGAAACGGGTCAACGGATCGCCCAGGAATTGAGCACGCAGGTCCACGCCGCCCGCACCGTTGGGCCCCGCCGGTGCCCGGATCACCTGGCGCTGGTCCACGCTCGGATAGTAGATCCAGAAATACTTCCCATCGCTCACGATCACGTCCCCTTCCGGGTCGGTGAAGCGCAGCAGGAAGCGATCCGCTCCCCGCTGGTAGAGCGTGCCCCGGCTGGTCGTGCGAGTGCCGAGCAGCGGGTTCTCCATGTGTTGCACGAACTCGGCGCGCAGCGAGCGCACTCTGTCGTAGGCCGCAGCCGCGCGCTGCAGCACGGTCGCCGCCTCCTGGTTTTGCGCCAGCTCCTCGGCCGCGGGCGTGGGACTCCTCTCCATCACAGCCGCATCGGGCGCCCGAGGCACGCGCGCACCGTCGCCCGACCCGACAACCGTCTTCGCCGCGGCAGCGCTCGCGCCGGTGCCGAGCCCGGCCGCGCCGGATGCGGTGCGCGCGCCCCCAGCTGGCAAGGCGATCACGCCCGCGGGTGCGCCTGCGTCCTCGAGCTCGCGCCGTGCGGCCGGATCCGCGCCGTAGGCGCTGCCGCCGATCCCGGCTGGCCGTGCACCAGGCGTGTCGACCTGCTTCAGGAAGTGGTTGCGCGCGCCCACCGCGATTGAGGTCAGCGTGGCGGCCACGCCGAGCCCGATCAATACGTTCTTCATACC
>JACQPS010000373.1 GCA_016207445.1 Gemmatimonadota bacterium
ACTAAAGGCGGCACTCAAAAGGCGGCACTCTAAAGGCGGCACTCTAAAGGCGGCACTCCAAAAGCGGCACTCTAAAGGCGGCACTCCAAAGGCGGCACTCCAAAGGCGGCACATCGGTTCCGCTGTGCCGGTTTTCATGTGCCGAAGTTCATGTGCCGAAGTTCGTTGTGCCGAAGTTCGTTGTGCCGAAGTTCGTTGTGCCGATTCTCGTTGCTCGTTGTGCCGATTCTCGTTGTGCCGGTGTTTCATAGTATTCTCATCCTTCCGATGTCCTCCTCGCCCACTCCGCCGCCGCGGCCAAATCCGTCGGCAGCGGGCTCTCGAAATGCAGCGGCTCACCCGTGCGAGGGTGCCGGAAGCGGAGCTCGGCCGCGTGCAGGAACTGGCGCGGCAGGCGCCGCGCGAAATCGCGGGCCCACGTCCTGTCCGGCCCGCTCATGCCACGCTCGGCAGCGGCGCCGTAGGTGCGGTCCCCCACGACGGCATGGCCGATGTGGGCGAGGTGGACGCGGATCTGGTGCGTGCGCCCCGTCTCCAGCTCGGCACGCAGGAAATCGGCGGCGCGCCAGCGCTCGAGCCGGCGGAAATGCGTGACCGCCGCACGGCCGCCCGCCACCACGGCCATGCGCTGCCGGTGCGCCGGCGAGCGCGCGACCGGCGCTGCCACCGTCCAGGACTCCTGCGCGAGGTGCCCCCAGGCCGCGACCAGATAGGCGCGGCGGATCTCCCGCTGCTTGAGCGCGGCCGCGAGCGCGCGGTGCGCCGCGTCGTGCTTCGCGACCAGCAGCAGGCCGGACGTGTCCTTGTCCAGGCGATGGATGATGCCGGGGCGCAGCACGCCGCCGATGCCGGACAGATCGTGCACGTGATAGAGCAGGGCGTTCACCAGCGTTCCGGTTCGGTGACCCGCCGCCGGATGCACCACGAGTCCGGCGGGCTTGTCCACGACGACCAGGTCCTCGTCCTGATAAACGATATCGAGGGGAATCGCCTCGGGGGTGAGAGCGGCCGGCTCGGGGCGGGGCAGCGCGACCTCGATCACATCTCCGGGAGCGGGGCGCTCGCTCTTCTTCGGAATCCGGCCGTTCAGCCGGACCTGGCCGTCCTCGAGGAGTTGCGCGACGCGCGAGCGGGAAAGCTCCGGGAGCCGGCGAGCCAGGAACCTATCGATCCGCTCGACCGTGGGCCCCTCGACGACGAGCCGCCGCAACTCCGGTGCCGGGTCCGGCTCGTCGGGGCCGGCCGCGCCGGCGCTAGCCACCCGCGTCGTCCTCCTGCCGCTCCTCGCGCCACAGCGACAGCGCCAGCAACACCGCGCCCGTGGTCACGGCGACGTCCGCGACGTTGAAGACCGGCCAGCGCAGCTCGCCGATGCCGACGTCGACGAAATCGACGACGCCCTTCGTCGAGCGGATCCGGTCGACCAGGTTCCCGACCGCGCCGCCGCAGATCAGGGAGATCGCGATCAGGCGCACCCGATCGCGCGCGGGCGTGACCCAGTACATCCCGGCGAGGGCAACCAGCGCCACCACCGAGAGGACGAGGAAGATCAGCCGCGAGTACGGCCCCAGGTGAATGCCGAAGGCGGCGCCGGGGTTGTGGATATACGTCAGGCGCAGGTAATCGCCGATCAATTGCACCTGCTCGTACAGGTGGAACGCGCGCTGCACCAGCACCTTCGTGAACAGGTCGAGGATCACGACACCCGCGATCGTGCCCAGGAAGATGCCCGTCTTGTCCCCGTCCCAGGAGCGGCTCACGCCGCTGCTGCGCACGCTGAGTTCTGTCGAATGATCCATGCGATCCGTCGGTTTCGAGTCCGCGGTCGTCTCTCCGCAGCCGGCGTGCCGTTCGATGCTATACCACCGCCAACCCGATGCGCGCCGCGGCGCCATCCAGCTCCACGTCGCTCAGGGTCGTAAACCCCCGGCCGGAGGGACGGGGCCCCGTTTCCAGCTCCCGGGCGAGGGTTTCGCGCGCAATATAGTCGCGGTGTGCGTTCGTCGCTTCCACTACGACGTCGTCCCCGAAGATCCCCAGCCGGATGCGATCGCTCACCTGCAGCCCGGCCTCCCGGCGCAGGCGCTGGATGCGGTTGACCAGTTCGCGCGCGAGCCCCTCGCGCCGCAGCGCCTCGTCGACGGCCGGGTCGAGGCCGATCGTGAACTCGGCATCGCGCTCGACGACGACGCCGCCGCGCGCGGACTCCCGCACAGCGAAGTCGTCGCGGGCGAGCTCGATGGCTTCGCCGTCCAGCGTGATCTCGAGCGGCACGCCGGCCTGGAACGCCTGGAGCCGCTCGCTGGGAAGCGCCCGGATCCGCTCGGCGACCTGCGGCGTGCGCGCGCCGAAGCGGCGGCCCAGCGCGCGGAAGTTCGGCTCGGCTCGCAGCATCACGAGCTCGGCGGCGGCGCCGAGGAAGCGAATCTCCTTCACGTTCAGCTCGTCGCGTACGATCGCGAGCACGTCCTCGTCCAGAGCCAACCGCGCGGGGACCACGGCGAAGAGCGTGCGCAGCGGCTGCCGCACGCGGATCTTCACGCGCTCGCGCGCGGCGCGGCCGAGTCTCGCCAGGGTGCGCGCGGCCAGCATGGTCTCGTCCAGGCGCGGGTCCCGCGCGCGCCCGTCCGACTGCGGGAACGGCGCGAGGTGCACGCTCTCGCCGCTGAGAGAGCGGTGCAGCCAGTCCGCGTGGAACGGCACGAGCGGCGCGAGCAACCGGCAGAGCGTGGCCAGCACCTCCGAGAGGGTGCGGAACGCCGCGCGCGTGTCTTCCCGGTCCGCGCTACCCCAGAAGCGATCGCGGCTGCGGCGCACGTACCAGTTCGAGAGGTCCTCGACGATGAACTCGCCGATGCTGCGCCCCGCGCGCGTGATCTCGTATCCGTCCAGGTCCTCGCCGACCTGTGCGACCAGCGCGGCCAGCCGGGACAGCACCCAGCGATCGAGGATCGCGCGCTGCTCCTGTGGCGGGTCGGCATCCGAGGGCCGCCATGCCTCCAGGTTCGCGTAGAGCGCGAAGAAGCGGTACGTGTTCGCGAGCGTGTCGAAGGTGCGCCGGGCCGACTCCGCCAGCGCCGCCGGGTCGAAGCGCTTCGGCACCCAGGGCTGGCTGACGGTGAGCAGGTACCAGCGGATCGCGTCGGCGCCGAACTCGGCGATCGCATCCCACGGGTCCACCACGTTGCCACGCGACTTCGACATCTTCTGCCCCTCGGCGTCGAGCAGCAGGTCGTTCACGACCACGTTGCGGTAGGCGGGCCCATCGCCGAGCATGCTGGAGATCGCCATGAGCGAATAGAACCAGCCGCGGGTCTGGTCGACACCCTCGCAGATGAAGTCCGCGGGAAAGTGGCGGCGCCAGAGCTCCCGGTTTTCCAGCGGGTAGTGCCACTGCGCGTACGGCATGGCGCCGGAATCGAACCAGACATCGATGACCTCGGGGGTCCGACGCATGCGCCCCGGGCACACGCGGCACGGCCAGGCCAGCTCGTCGATCCAGGGCTTGTGCGGATCGAATGGCTCGGGCAGCCCGCCGGTCCGCTCGGCCAGCTCCGCGAACGACCCGATGAATTCAATGTGTTCGGGGTCCCGCTCGCACACCCAGGCCGGCAGCGGCGTGCCCCAGTAGCGGTCGCGCGAGAGGGCCCAGTCCACGTTGCCCGCGAGCCACTCGCCGAACCGGCCGCTGCCGACCTCGGGCGGGTGCCACGCCACCTGCGCGTTGTTCGCGATCATGGCCTCTTTCGCGGCCGTGGTCCGGATGTACCACGAGTCGCGCGCGATGTAGAGCAGCGGGCTCGAGCAGCGCCAGCAGTGGGGGTAGGCGTGCGGCTCGAGCGAGTAGCGATGAACGAGCTGCCGGGCCTCCAGGTCCTCCACGAGCAGCGGATCCGCCGCCTTCACGAACAGGCCGCCCACCAGCGCGAGCGCTGCGGCGAACCTGCCGGCCTCGTCCAGGGGCTGGAGCAGAGGCAGACCGTGGCGCTGACCAGCAGCGTAGTCGTCGGCGCCGAAGGCGGGGGCAAGGTGCACGATGCCGGTCCCATCCTCCGCGCTCACGAACTCCTCGGCCACGACCCGCCAGGCGTCCTCGCTCCCGCGCGGCGCGGGAATCAGATCGAAGGGACGGCGGTAGCGCGTGCCCACCAGCTCGCTCGCGCGGTAGCGCCGACGGACGCTCACGCGCTCGCCAAGCACCGCCTCGACCCGGTCCGCCGCCAGGATCAGACGCCGATCGCCGACCTCGACTTCCGCGTACGTCAGGTGCGGATGGATGGCGAGCGCTGCGTTGGACGGCAGCGTCCAGGGCGTCGTCGTCCACACCAGGAGCGCGCGCTCCTCCGGGTCCAGCTCGCCCCCGGCCGCCAGGACCGGGCAGAGGAAGTAGAGGGAGGGATCCAGGACCTCCTCGTATCCCTGCGCGACCTCATGCGAGCTGAGCGCCGTGCCGCAGCGCGGGCAGTACGCCACGCTCTTGTGGCCCCGGTAGATCAGCCCACGCTGTTCGAGCCGCTTCAGGATCGACCATACGCTCTCGATGTACTCGGGCGCGAACGTCACGTAGGGCCGCGAGTAGTCCAGCCAGTAGCCGATGCGCTCGGACAGCCGCTCCCAGTCCTCCTTGTAGGTGAACACACTCTCGCGGCACACCTCGTTGAAGCGCGCGACGCCGATCGCCTCGATCTCACGCTTGCCGCTGATGCCGAGCTTCTTCTCCGCCTCGATCTCGACCGGCAGCCCGTGCGTGTCCCAGCCGGCGATGCGCGTCACGTGCCGTCCCCGCATCGTCTGGTATCGGCACACCAGGTCCTTGATCGCGCGGCTGATCACGTGATGGATGCCCGGCCGGCCATTCGCGGTGGGCGGCCCCTCGTAGAACACGAATTCGGGACCGCCGGCCGTCGCCTCCAGCGTGCGCCGGAAGAGATCCTCCTCGCGCCAGCGCTGCAGGATCTCTTCTTCGAGCTGGATGGGGCTGGCCGGGTATTCGGGGTACTTCATGCCTCTTGCTCGAATCTTCCGTGTCGGGCGCTCCCAGCGAGAAACACTCTCGCAGAGACGCGGAGGACGCAGAGACCAACAATTCAACAAGTCGTTCTCTGCATCTCCGCGTCTCCGCGTGAAACTATTCCAACCTTGCCAATACGCCCTTGATCAAGGCCGTCAGCTTCGGCTCCGCCTCGGTGGCCGTGCGGATGATGGCCTGGATGTCCGCGGGTTGGAGCGCGTCGGGCAAACAGGCGTCGGTGATGATGCTGACCCCGAGCACGCGCATGCCCATGTGCCGCGCCACGATCACCTCGGGGACCGTGCTCATGCCGACGACATCGGCGCCCATGCTGCGCAGCATCCGGTACTCCGCGCGGGTCTCGAGGTTCGGGCCCGGGACGGCGACGTACACCCCGCGGTGCAGCGGGATCCGGAGCTCGAGCGCGACGGCTTCCGCCAGGCGCTGGAGCGCCGGATCGTAGGGCTCGGACATATCGGGAAAGCGCGGGCCCAGCTCGTCCAGGTTGGGACCGATCAGAGGATTGTCGCCGAGCAGGTTGATGTGGTCATCCAGCAGGACCAGCTCGCCGGGCGCCCAGAGCGGGTGCATCCCGCCGCATGCGTTGGAGATGATCAGGGTGCGCGCACCCAACAGGAATAACGTCCGGACCGGGAAGGTGATCTGGTGGAGCGTGTAGCCCTCGTAGCGGTGAAACCGCCCCTGCATCGCCACGACGCGCTTGCCCGCGAGCCGGCCGAGCAGCAGGCGACCCATGTGGCTCTCGACCGTGGAAAGGCGGAAATGCGGAAGCTCGCCGTACGGGATCGCCGCCTCCACCTCGATGTCCGCGGCGAGGGCCCCGAGGCCGGTCCCCAGGATGATCCCGATCTCCGGCTCGAGTCGCGTCCTGCGCCGCACCACCGCCACGGCCTCGCGCAGCGCGGCCATGGGCTCCCCGGCCATGCTCATGTTCCGCTCCCCGGCGTGGACTACGAACCCTCCTTCAGGATCGAAGACAACCAATCGGGTTCGGCCGGGGCCGTCTTCCCGCCGCCGTCCACGGGCGTTTCCTCCGATGGGATGCCCGGCGGCTCGGCGGCCGGCGGCGTGGCGGCCGGCGGCGTGGCGGCCGGCGCGGTTCGGCCGCGGCCGCGCCTGCCGCGCTCCGACGGCGGCGCCGCCGGCTCGAGCGCCAGTGTAGCCTGCTCGCCGACCGCGGCGGTCGGCGCCAGGTCTTCGCCCGCGGCTCCCTCGAGCTCCAGCTCTTCGACCAGGACGCGCAGCTCTCCGAGCTCACGCTCGAGGAAGCCGCGGTAGACCTCGAGCAGGTGCGCGCGTCTCGCGCGGATCCGGCGCAGCTCCGCCTCGGCACGCTCTTTCCTCAAGGCCGCGGCCGTCATCATCTTCTCGGCCGCGAGCTCCGCCTCGCGCCGCAGCAGCTCCGCTTCCTTCTCCGCCTGCCGGCGCGACGCCTCGCGCAGCTCCTGGGCGGTCACCAGCGCCTCGGTGAGCGCACGCTCCCGCTCGCGGTACTCGCCCAACTGCGCCTCCAGCCGCTCCACGCGGTCGGCCAGCGACAGGTTCTCCTTCACCAGCTGCTCCAGCCGATCGGCCACCAGATCGAGGAAATCGTCGACCAGCGCGGGGCCGTAGCCGCGCAGCGCCTTGCGCGCACGGAAATCGCCTTTCTTCTGCCGCACTTCGAGCGGCGTCAGGTCGATCATCGAAGTCGTTCTCCGAAGAGGACGGTGCCCAGCCGCACCATCGTGCTCCCCTCCTCCACCGCCAGCTCGTAATCGTTCGACATGCCCATCGAGAGGGTGCAACCCTGAAATGCGGGCACCTCCCGCGCGCACTGGTCGAGCAAGGCGCGCGCACGCGAGAACGTCTGCCGCAGCACGGCCGCGTCGTCCGTCAGCGGCGCCATGGTCATGAGCCCCTCGATCCGCAAGCACGGCAGCGCCACGATGGCCGCGATCGCGTCCAGCGCGCCGGCCGCCGCCAGACCGCCCTTCGTCGCCTCGCCCGAGGTGTTCACCTGCACCAGCCCGATCACTTCCCGGCCCGCACGCACCGCCTCCGCCGACAGCTCCTGCGCGAGACGGATCGAATCGATCGAGTGGATCAGATCGAACAGCTCGAGCGCGCGCCGCACCTTGTTGCGCTGCAGGTGTCCGACCAGGTGCCACTCCGCCCGGTCTCGCCCGACCGCCTCGACCTTGGCCGCGAGCTCCTGCACGCGGTTTTCGCCGCAGCGCCCGAGACCGACCGCGAGCGCCGCCTCCACCGCCTCGGACGGGTGCCCTTTCGTGATGGCGACGACGGCGACCTCTCCCGGCCGGCCCGAGCGCAAGAGCGCCGTCGCGATTCGGTCCTGCACCCGGGGCAGAGCGGCGCGCAGCCTGACCGCATACATAAAGATGTTATGTTAGTCCACGCCACTGCTGAGATCAACCTTCACGGGCGCTTCCGCTGCTACCCACCGGGGACGCCGCGATCGGGATGGGGATCGGGATCGGGATCGGGATCGGGATCGGCAAAAGCAAAAAGGACCGGCCGGGGCCGGTCCTCTCGCATTGGATTCTCCAGCGTGCGCCGCTCACTTCGCCGTGAACGTGATCGGCAACGCGACCCAGACCGGGACTTTCTTCTCGCGGTTCACCGCCGGGCTGAACTGCATCACGTCGGCCACCTTGAGCGCGGCCTCGTCCAGGCCCTGGTGCCCGCTGGACTGCTTCATCTGGAACTTCTTCACGCGACCGTGCTCGTCGATGAAGAACCAGACCAGCACCTGCCCGCCGATGCCGGCGTCCCGCAGGATCGCCGGGTAATTCCGCTGGAGCGTCCGCTGCACCTCGCTGCGGTTCTTCAGCTCCGGCGCCACCGTGTAGGGCGTGAACACCGGCGCGTCCTCGAGCGACCCGGCCGTCGGCGGCGGCGGCAGGTTCTCGATCGGGTTGTCCTCGAAGGTCGTGGGCGCGATCGTGATGTCCTCCTCGATCGACGCCTCCGCCACGACCGGCGTGGCCGGGCGTGCGATCTGCTGCGGCGGCGGCGGGATCTCGATCTCCGGCGGCAACTCGATCGCCTCCAGCTCCTGGGCCGAGAACGACACGTCCGCCGCGCTCATCTCGGGCCAGAAGGCGAACATGAGGAAATGGACGATCGCCGCTACGGCCATCGAGCCCCAGAACCACGAGCCGAACGAGCGCTTGAAGCGGTCGTTCGCCGTATCCGGCAGGAGCTCGCCGGGTTCCCAGGGGACCGTCTTTGGGTTTTGCTCTGCCATGCTGTTACCTCCGCTCGCGCTTGATGCGCTGCTCCAGATTCGTGTAGAAGGTCACGCGCACCGCGCTCGCCTCCTGGAGCTCCTTCTGGACGGCGTCGATGAAACGGTACGGTACGTCCCGATCACCGCGCAACACCGTGACCAGCTTGCGGTCCGTCTCCTCGTACAGCGGCGCCACCACGTCCGAGACGCGCTCCGGCGGAATCTTCTGATCGTTGATGAAAATCGCGCCGTCCCGTTCCACGTACAGGTGCAGAACGTCCTTGCGCGGCGCGTCCAGCTTCTGCGTGGCCTCCGCTTCCGGGATCACCACCTCCCGCCGCTGCTCCTTGCGGAAGGTCGTGCTGACCATGAAGAAGATGAGCAGCAGGAACGCCATATCGGCCAGCGAGGCCGATGGAATCTCGTTGACCGCCTTGGACTTGCGCGTGAAGCCGCCCTCTCGGATCATCCCTCACTCCAGCATTTGCAGCGAGATCCGCTCCGCGCCCGCGGACTGCAGCTCATCGAGCACGTTCACCATGTGGCGGTACGACGCCTCCGGGTGCGTCTTGACCGCGGCGATCAGATTGGGGTTGCGCGTCACCTCGAACCGCCAGATCCCCTCGATCTCATTGTAGCGCACGCGCTGGATCTGGGGGCTCTCGCCTCGCTTCACCTCCACGATGCCGTCGGGCTGCACGACCAGGTGGAGAATGTTCTTCTGCGAGACCTCGACCTCTTCCTGCGCCTCCGGCAGCACGATCGGCAGCCCCTTTTCCTCATCGAAGATCGTGGTCGTGAGGAAGAAGATGAGCAGCAGGAACGCGATATCGGCCATCGAGGCCGTCGGGATCTCGCTCTGCGCGCGCGCGCGCTTCTTGAAGAGCGCCATGGCAGCTCGCTACCTCAGCTCGAAGTACCAGCCGAGCGCGGCTGGGGTTCCGCGGCACCGATCCGCACGGCGCCCGCAACCGGGGCGCGGCTGCCCGCCACCGCCACGGAGCGCGACCGGTCCTCGCGCTCCCACAACAGGCGCAGCAGCGCCGCCGACCCCTGCTCCATGTCGACGATGAGCCGGTCGATGCGGGTGACGAAGTAGTTGTACGCCACGTTGACGGGAACCGCGATGATCAACCCCGCGGCGGTCGTGATGAGCGCGACCTTGATGCCGCTGGCCACGAGCGATGCCTCCACCTGGCCCGCCGCCGCGATCGCGCCGAAGGCGGAGATCATGCCGGCCACCGTCCCGAGAAACCCGAGCAGCGGCGCGACGTTGGAGACCGTGGCCAGCACGACGAGCCCCCGCTCCAGGAAGCCCAGCTCGATCACGCCCGTCGTCTTGATCGCCTTCTCGATGTCCTTGCCGGCGGTGCGGGCCTCCTGGACGCGGCGCAAGCCTGCGGTCAGGATGGCTGCGACCGGGCCAGGCGTGGTCTCGGCCAGCTCGAGCGCGGCTTCCAGCCGCCTCTGCTTCCACAGGCTTTCGATCTGCGTCAGCACGGTGCGCGAATGGCGGTGAGCGGCCCAGAGCGCGTACCCCTTCGCGATGATGACGCCGAGCGCGACCAGCGAGCAGAGGACGAGGGGGTACATGAAGACCCCGCCGTCGGCAAAAAGCTGCAGCAGCGCGTACTTACTGCCCTCCAAAGGGCGCTCCCCGGAAGTCGCGGTTCAAGAGGGACTTATCGCAAGATAGACATGATAATTTACGGATTGGTCCCGGACCTGTCAACGCTCACCGGCGCGCGGAAGTCACGGCCAGAGCGGCACCTGCGAGCGCCTCCCGCAGCCGGCCGGCATCGACGTCGCGCTCCAGCCGTCCCCGCTGGGCGAGGGAAACCTGTGTCGTCTCCTCGCTCACCACGATGACGAGCGCATCGGTCTCCTCGGACAGCCCGAGCGCGGCCCGGTGCCGGGTGCCGAGACTCTTGTCCGCGACGGGGAACTGGGTCAGCGGGAGAATGACGCCGGCGGCAATGATGGTGTGGCCCGCGATGAGGACGGCGCCGTAGTGCAGCGGGCCGTAGGGCGAGAAGATGCTGACCAGGATGTCGGCGGAAACGCGGGCCTGAAGGCGGGTTCCGGTGGCGGCGTATTCGTCGAGGCCGATGTCGCGCTCGATGGCGAGGATCGCGCCGAGGCGGGCCCGGGTCAGCCGCTCTACGGCTTCGCCCAGCTCATCCAGGACCTCGCGTTCTTCCATCTTGCCGAAGAAGCGGAGCATGCGATTCTGGCCCAGCCGTGCGAGCGCCGCGCGCAGCTCGGGCTGGAAGACGATGAGCGCGGCGATCACGCCGTAGGCGAAAAGCTTCTCCATCAGGTAGCGGATCAGCTCGAGGTCGAGGAGGCGCGCGGCGAAATAGCCGGCGACGAGGAGCAGCAGCCCGAGCAGCATCTGGATGGCGCGCGTCCGGGCCAGCAGCCGCAGCACGTAAACCAGCCCGGCGGCGACGATCAGGATCTGAACCAGGTCCTTGAAGCCGGGCAGCAGGCCTCCGAAGCGGTCGAGGAGCTCGCTCACGAAGCGGCGAGGATGGCGTCGGCCACGGCCAGCGCACGGCGCACCGGGTCGACATCGTGGACGCGGAAGAGCCGCGCCCCCCGGAACAGGCCGGCCACACAGGCGGCGATGGTGCCTTCGAGCCGCGCTTCGGGAGGGAGTGGCGCCGCCGGTGCCTCGTCGCGCGCGCGGGCTTGCGCGGCCGCGAGCTCGCCGACGAAGCGCTTGCGCGAAGGCCCGAGGAGCACAGGGCGACCCAGCGCGAGCAAGCGGTGCAACCCGGCGATCACTGCGACGCTGTGCTCGGTGCGCTTGGAGAAGCCCAGTCCGGGGTCGAGCACGATGGCGTCGTCCGGGATGCCGGCTGCGCGTGCCCGCTCGAGCGAGGCGCCCAGCTCCCGGCTGATCTCGGCGACGGGGTCCGGCCCGTACACCGCCAGCTCGTAGCTGGCCATTCGCTCCACGGCGCCGCGCGAGTGCATGAGAACGACGCCCGCGCCGGCGCGGGCCACGGTCTCGGCGATGCCGGCATCGAGCCGCAGGCCCGAGACGTCGTTGATCACGGCAGCGCCCTCCGCGAGGGCGGCGCCGGCGACGTCGGCTTTCACGGTGTCGATGGAGACGAGCAGGTCGGGAAATCGGCGGACGAGCTCGCGCAGCACCGGGAGAACGCGGCGCCGCTCTTCCTCCGCAGAGACCGGCTGCGCGCCGGGGCGCGTGGATTCGCCCCCAACGTCCACGAGGTCGACCCCTTCGGCCAGCAGCCGCTCAGCGTGCGCGACCGCCGCGTCGACCCCGGTGTAGCGGCCCCCATCCCAGAAAGAGTCGGGGGTGACGTTGAGGATTCCGATGATACGCGGGGATTCGAGGGAGAGGATAGCGCGGGCCGTGCGCCAGACCGCCGCCCGCCGACCGGCTTCCGTGTCCGTCGCCGCGTCGGCGCGTCCATCATTACCGGCCCGACGCCCGGAGGCGGCGGGCCCCTCATCTTCCGCAGCGCCGCCGCCGCGCCGCAGCGCCGCCGGTTCGCGGTCGAAGGCGGCGCGGCCGGCCATTAGCCGGAGCGGTCGGGCGCCTTCGCCCTGCCGACCCGCGCGCGTGCGCTCGCGCCTTCGCGGGCCGCGGTGGCCGGCGCGAGCTCGGGCTCCGCGCCCGCGGCTTCGGCGCCTTCTTCCGCTGCACCCGCCGGGACGAGCGTGCCGGCCTCCGTGGGCGTCTCCGGCGCGAGCGGGGCCGGAATTTCAGGCTTGAGCGGCGGCAGCTCGCGCCCGGCCGCGAGCAGCTCGACGTCCTCGCGGTCGAGCGTCTCGCGCTCGAGCAGGGAATCGGCGATGCGCTCGAGCAGCGGGCGGTTGCTCTCGAGCGTGTGCAGCGCGCGGCCGTAGGCCTCGTCCACCATCCGCTTCACCTCGTTGTCGACCAGCTCGGCCGTGCGGTCCGAGAGCTCGCGCCGCTGCACCAGCTCGCGCCCCAGGAAGACCTCGTGCTCGGCATCGCCGACGGCCAGCGGACCGATGGTTTCGCTCATGCCGAACTGCGTGACCATGCGCCGCGCCAGGATGGTGGCCCGCTCGATGTCGTTGCCCGCGCCCGTCGTGATCTTCTCCGGCCCAAACACGAGCTCCTCGGCGGCGCGGCCGCCGAACAGCATGGCGAGCTGCGCCAGCAGGTAGTCCTTGGAGTAGGAGTGCCGGTCCTCCTCGGGGAGCGAGGCGGTCAGACCCAGCGCGCGGCCGCGCGGCACGATCGTGATCTTGTGCACCGGGTCCAGCCCCGGCAGCCGCAGCGCGACGACGGCGTGGCCCGCCTCGTGGAACGCGGTCAGCCGCCGCTCCGCCTCCGAGAGCACCATGCTCTTGCGCTCGGCGCCCAGCAGCACTTTGTCCTTGGCATCCTCCAGGTCCTGGTTGGCGACGCGGTCGCGGTCGCGCCGCGCCGCGAGCAGGGCCCCCTCGTTGACCAGGTTGGCCAGGTCGGCGCCGCTCATGCCGGGCGTGCCCTTGGCGAGCGACTCCACGTTCACGTTGTCCGCCAGCGGAATCTTGCGCAGGTGCACATGCAGGATCGCCTCGCGCCCCTTGACGTCCGGCATGTCGACCACGATCTGCCGGTCGAAGCGGCCCGGGCGCAGCAGCGCCGGATCCAGCACGTCGGGGCGGTTGGTGGCCGCCAGCAGGATGACACCTTCGTTGGACTCGAAGCCGTCCATCTCCACCAGGAGCTGGTTGAGCGTCTGCTCCCGCTCGTCATGGCCGCCGCCCAGGCCCGCGCCGCGGTGCCGGCCCACGGCGTCGATCTCGTCGATGAAGATGATGCAGGGCGCGTGGGCCTTGCCCTGCTCGAAGAGGTCCCGCACGCGCGAGGCGCCCACACCCACGAACATCTCGACGAAGTCGGAGCCGGACATCGAGAAGAAAGGCCGCGCGGCTTCGCCCGCGACCGCCTTCGCCAGCAGCGTCTTCCCGGTTCCGGGCGGACCCACCAGCAACGCGCCCTTGGGCAGGCGCCCGCCCAGCCGGCTGAACTTCTGCGGGTCCTTGAGAAACTCGATGATCTCCTGGAGCTCCTCCTTGGCCTCGTCGCAGCCGGCCACATCCGTGAAGGTGAGCTTGGGCGTGTCGCCCGTGAGCAGCCGGGCCTTCGACTTCCCGAATTGGAACGCCTTGGAGCCGCCCGCCTGCATCTGACGGAGCATGAAGATCCAGAAGCCGAAGATCGCGATCCACGGGAGCGCGCTCAGGAAGAGCGCCCACCAGTTCTGGCGCGGCTCGGCCGCACGGATGATCACGTCCTTGGCCTGGAGCGTCGCGACCAGCTCCTCGCTGTCCTTGATCGGGAGCAGCGTACGGAAGCGCTTCGCCTTCCGGTCCTGCACGGTGACGGCATTCTTGAGCTCACCCTCGATCTGCTTGCCCTCGATGATCGTCACATCGAGGAGGTTGCCCTGCGCGAGCTGCTCCAGGAACTGCGAATAGGTGAGCTCCGCCGGCTCCTCTCGTCCCGGATTCAGGAACTGGAGGATGAGGACCGGGATCAGGAAGACCAGGATCCAGAACGACGCCGTCCTGGAGAGTCTCCCGAAACGTCCCGTGCGAACCGGGCGGTTGCCCTGTGGCTCCGGCATTGCGTTGCTTCCCTTCGCGCCGACGCCGCGGCCTAGAGGCTCGCGATGAACGGCAGATTCCGAAAATTCTCGCTGTGATCCAGGCCGTAGCCGATGAGGAACTCGCGCGGGGCATGGAAGCCCAACCAGCGCGGCTCCTTCACCAGCGCGGGCGCGATGCGCTTGTGCAGCAGCGCACACAGCTCGAGTGTCCTGGGCCGGCGCTGCTCGAGCAGCGGGATCAGGCGGTTGATGGTGGTACCGCTGTCGATGATGTCCTCGACCAGGATCACGTTGCGTCCGGCGATCGATGCCTCCGGATCATACACCAGACGGACCTCGCCCGTGCTCACGGTCCCGGCGCCGTAGCTGGCCGCGACCAGGAAATCGACGTGCAGCGGCCGGGTGATGTGCCGGACCAGGTCGGCGAGAAAAATGAACGAGCCCTTGAGCAGCCCGAGCACGAGCAGGTCCTCGTCGAGGGGAAAAGCGCCTGTGATGTCGCGTCCCATTTCGGCGACGCGCCGGGCGATCTCCTCCTCGGAAAAGACGATCCGGCGCACCGTCTGGCCGCCGGTCCGGGCGATCAACTCAGCCGTGTTCGGCATCCTCCACCGTGATTGCAAACGACGCATGCCCCGGCCGCGGCTCCAGACCGGCGGCCCGGGCCAGGCCCACCGCCCAGAGGATCCTGCCTCCCGCATCGACCAGGAGTGGCACGCGCGCCCGCTCGGACCGGCCGACGCGTCGCTCCAGGAACAGCTTCTTGAGCTTCTTGCTACCCGACGGTAAGCGGATGCGGTCGCCGGGGTGCCACCCGCGCAACTCGAGGGGGAAGCGAAGGCTCCCGGCATCGAAGGTCTCAGCACCGGCGACGTCCTCGCCGGTGCCGCTCGTCCAGTGGGCCTCGACGCGGCGCCCTCCGATCCTGGCCCGTCCCGCACCGCCGGGCACCGCGATCACAAGCGGCTGCTCCGGCGCCGCCGGCGCAGCGCGCGTCGCGCGCCGGAGCCGGATGCGATCGAACTCGCGCTCGAGACGGACGCCGCCCGCCAGCCGCATCTGTCCACCGCTCACGCCGCCACTGATAAACTCAAGCGCCGCCATGGTTCCCGCCCGATCAGGGACACTCCCATAGCGGCGCAGCAGGCGACGGAGCAGGCGAGCGCGAATCGAGGAATGATAGGCGAGCAGGCGGGGCCTGGCAAGCTCAACAGCTTCATCGGTTACGCGCTCGATCACGCCGGGAAGCAGGGCCTCGAGCACGGCATCCCATGCGGCCTCGGCGTCGCGCGCGTGCTCGGCGAGGCGCAGCAGCGCTCCGGTCGCACCGGGCGTGACCTGTTCCAGCAGCGGCAGCACCTCGTGGCGGATGCGGTTGCGCGCGAAGCTCAGGATTCGGTTGGTCGGATCCTCGCGCCAGGCGAGCTCGGCAGCGTGCGCGTACTCCTCGACCTGGGCGCGGCGGAACGGCAGCAGCGGCCGCACGATGCGGCCGCGGCGCGCCGGGATGCCGCGCAGGCCGGAGAGCCCGGTGCCGCGCAGGATGCGGAAGAGCACCGTCTCCGCCTGGTCATCGGCGTGGTGGGCGGTGGTCAGGCGCCCGGCGCCACGGCGCCGGGCGGCCGCGCGCAGGAAGCGGTAGCGGGCGGCGCGAGCGGCCGCCTCGGAGCGGAGCGACCGGCGCGCAGCCCCCCGCTCGAGCGGCACGCCCCAAGCTCGGCAGAGCGCCGCCACCCACTCGGCATCCGCCTCGCTGCCGGGACGCATGCGGTGATCGAAGTGCGCTGCGCCCAGCGCGAGCTGCCAGTCCTCCACGAGAAAGCGCAGCAGATGGAGGAGCACGACCGAGTCCAGGCCGCCCGAGAGCGCGACCAGCACGGCGTCGCCCGGCGCGATCAGCCCCGACTCGCGCACATGTGCGGGAAAGGCGCGGCCCAGCGCGCTCCCGCGCGCGCGCGCGAGCGAGCCGACGGCGAATGCGGTCACGGGACGCGCCGCCGGTACGCGCCTTGCGACCCTGCGCCGCCCGGAAGCGGGCGCCCGGCGCGAGGGCGGGCCTCGCCGCAACGGGAGGCGTGTCTATGGCCGCCGTGGAGCGTCGAACCGCCGAGTGGTGGGAGCACAGGAAAGCTTCCGATCCGTACAAGGCCATCGCGCTGCTGGCGGTGGCCGCCGTCCTCTTGCTCTTCTTCCGCCCGATCTTCGAGCTGTTGCTCGCCTTCTACGCGGCCGCGGTGCTGGCAGTGGCGTGGAACCCGGTGGTCGAGCGCTTGCCGATCACGCGCGGCGCCGCCGCGCTGCTCATCGGCGCGCTCATGCTGGCGGCGATCGCGGCCTTCATCGTGTTCGTTTCCGGGCCTCTTGCAGAGCAGGTGCGCGGGCTGAGCGCGACCTTGCCGGAGCTGCTGCAGTACGTGGCACAGCGCTTCGAGCGCCAGACGCGTGCGCTCGGCCTCGATCTGGGCAACCTGTCGCCCGAGCAGTGGGCGGGCTCCGTCGTCGTTCCCGTGGCCGCAGGCGTCGCACGCACCACCCTTATCGTTCTGCTCATCGTCCTGGGATCGGTCTTCTTTCTGGTCCGCCCGAACGATCAGCTGCTCGTGCCCGCGTTGCGACTGTTCCAGGAGCGGGAGCGCGCCGTCGTGCGCGAGGTGCTGCACGACCTCGCGCGTCGGCTGCGCCGGTTCGTGACCGCACTCGCGATCTCGATCACGCTCGTGTCCACGGCCGGCTCCGCCCTCTACCTGATCCTCGGCGTTCCCTTCCCGCTCGCGCTCGGGATCATCATGGGACTGGGTGAGCTGGTGCCGTTTCTCGGCCCGCCCATCGCGGTCATCCCGGGCGTGCTGGTCGCGCTCATGGAGTCGCCCGCCACCGCCCTGGCCGTGCTGCTGGGGTGGGCCGGGATCCAGCTGGTGCAAAGTTACATCGTGTGGCCGCTGATCGTAAGCGAGACGGCCCGCCTGCACCCTGCAGCGGTGCTCTTCGGCATCGTTCGGCCCACTGGGCGTGTTGTTGACCGTGCCGCTGCTACTCCTGCTCGGCGTGATCATCTACGATCTGTGGGTCGAGCGGACCGTCAGGACCGCGGGGGAGAGAATCGCGCCGATGACACAGAAATGGTAGGCGGCGCGGCGTTTTTCCCAACCCCCCCTCCCCATCCCCATCCCGCTCAGACTATACCGGGATCGCGATCGGGATGGGGATGGGGATAGGGATCGGGCCGGTGCACGTAAGCTTTATTGGTTCCGCCCCCCTCCCCGGCGCCGTCGCCTCACCGGCTCTCTCGCGCTCCAGTGCCATGGCTCGTAAGCGGGGCGGGCGGGCCGCTCGGGTTCGAGCCAGGGTGTGTATGTGTAGGGTCCGCGCTCGAAGGGAGCGGGGCCGGTCGGGTAGCCGGCGCGGCCGCTGTACTCCGCCGGGCCGCCGGTGCGCATGCCGTAGTCCAGATCGTAGGTATGGATGCCGCGCACGGGATAGCCGCGGGCGGGCTTGCCCGGCAGACGATAGCCGTAGCGCTCGAGCTCGCCCTGCCGCGCACGGCGGCCGCCGTCGTAGCGCCGCGCTGGGCGGTCGCCGAAGCCGGCGCGGCGACGGCCGTACTCCCAGGCGTAGTCGAGGCTCCCGGGCCGGGGCTCGGCCGGGTGGGGCCGCACGGATCCGTAGCCATCCGGCCTCCGGCCGAACTCCTCGCCGTAACCCCACGGGCGCCGAAGCCCGTACTCATCGGCGTAGTCCGTGGGACCCCACCGTCGGTGCTCGGGCTCGTAGCCTGGTCCCGCCAGCCACTGAGAGCGTCCCGGCCGGCGCGCCCGGCGCCAGTAGTCCGGTCCATACCACATGCAGTCCTCCTTCCAGGGCGCGACCCGGTAGCGGCTCAGCCGCGTCGCGCCGGTCGTGCCGCCCGTCCTCTCTCAGCCCTCTGCACGCAGCTCCTCGCGGGGCTCGCCGCCAGTCGGCGTCCAGCTTTCTCCCTCGAGCGTGTCGGGCGACGTCGTTTCCCGCTCCTCTTGGCCCATGGCAGACGGCTCGCCCCAGAAGCGCGCGCTCTGTTCGCGCGCGCCGCGCCCGGGAGCGACGCCGCCCGGGACACGCTCTCCTGCACGGCCGGTGCTCTCGCGGCTCTGGCGAGTCGCACGCAGCAGCGACGGCTCCCGTCCCGGCGCCTCCTGGACGCGCAGCTCCGTGCGCACACCGCAAACGCCCTCCACGTCCCAGGCATCGTCGGTGGCGTAGCGTACCTCGTCGTAGCTGGGGAGCGTGCCTCGCAGCGTCACGATGGCGTCGTTCACCTCGACCGTAATGCGGTCGGCGTCGACCCACGTATCGTAAAACAGGGCCTCCTCGACTTCGGCCTTCAGCTCCTCATCGGAGCGCCGGACGCGCCGCAGCCGCCCGTGGTAGGGGCCGTAGCCGTAGCGGGCGGGGCCGTACGGGTCCTCTGGACCGGGCTCCCGTTCGCTCCAGCCATAGCCGCCGCCGGTGGGCGACGGCGCCCGGGGCGCCGTCTGCCGCCCGATGCGCGCGCCGGGGCCCCGGCCCGCCTCTGCGATGGCGCGGCGCATGTGCGCGCGCGCCGCGCTGCCGGCGCGGTAGCCGTGCTCGTAATCGTAGTTGGTGCCGCCATAGCCCCGGCCCCCCAGGTAGCCCTCGCCCCATTCGAACTCGAACTCATCCCGCGGGTTCAGCCCCGACCGGAGCTGCCCGGCCTGGTACGAGCCGCGGCTGCGCAGCGCGCCTCCGCCATAACCCATGCCGTAGCCGTGGAAGCCGCCCCGGTAGGGGGCCTCGTACTCGCTCCCATACTCGCCCCGGCCGGCCTCGCGGCGCAGGGGCGCGGGTCCGCCGCGGCGCCGGCCGGCCTGCGGAGATTCGGGGTCGTAGCGCATGGTGTGGTCCTCCGTGTGGTCGGGATGTGAGTTGTCAGTTGTCAGTTGACAGTTGACAGTTGTCGGTTGGCGCGCATCACATCGGCCAGTGCTCGAACGACAACCGATCACGTGTCTCGGTGTTAACTGTCAACTGTAAACTGACAACTGTGAACTGGTTAACGAATGCAAGCGGCCGCACGGGGATTCCCCATGCGGCCGCGGCGCCTGGCTCCCGCCGTATCGGCGGGGAGCGCGCAAGCTTCATTCCAGCTCCCGGTTCAATCCCGGATCGTTCCCCTCCGTCGTTCTTTCTGCGCGCGCCACTCTGCGATCACCTGCCCGAGCAGGTCGGGGCGATCGCTGATGATCCCGTCCACCCCCCACTGGAGCAGGCGGCGCATGTCGGCGGGATCGTTCACCGTCCACACGTTGACGGCAATGCGGTGCAGGTGCAGCTCGCGGATGAAGCGACGGGACACGATGCGGCGCCCCGCCCAGGTTTCGGGCACGTGCACGGTCGCTGCCGACGGCGCCCACAGGAAGCCGAGGTAGCGCTGGTGCAGAACGTAGAAGCGCTTGAGCTGCCGGTAGGAGGCGCTGGTGACGCCGGGGAAGGTGCGGAAGAGCGTACGCGCCGACTCGTGCTCGCCTGCCGCAATCACCCGCGCCGCCGCGCCGGAGCGCCGGATCGCCTCGAACAACGGACGCTGCGCCGCCGCAGTCTTCACCTCGACGACCAGCGTGTCCGGGACCGCCTCGAGCACCTCCTCGATCGTCGGAATGCGCACACCGCACCCGCGGTAGGGGAAGGAGGCGCCGCCGTCCGGCGTGAAGCGGTAGCCGGCGTCGAGCTCCCGCACCTGGGCCAGCGTCATGGCGGCGATGGCGCCGGTGCCGTCCGTCGTGCGATCGACGGTGACGTCGTGCAGCACCACGCACTGGCCGTCCGCCGTGGCGCGCACGTCCAGCTCGATCATGTCGGCGCGCCACTCCTCGGCGGCGCGGCGGAACGCGGCCAGCGTATTCTCGGGCGCGAGCGCGGCGCCGCCGCGGTGCGCGATGAGCCAGGGCGGCTCGCGCAGCAGCGGCGGACGCAGGCGTCGCGAGCGCCGGCGTCGGTCCCGCACCAGCCCCGCGGTCCCGAGCACGGTCACGCCGGCCGCCGCCAGAAACCACCCCGATCGAATCACGCTGCCTCGTGTGCCTCGTTCGCGAGCAGGGCCGCTGCTCGATCCATCGTCGAATGTTACGGCCTCCCCCGCCGGCCGGGCAAACCGCATGCACGCGCCGCCGGGGCATGCGCCTTGCCCGCTTCTCCCCGGAACCCGGTCGCGGAGGAAGCAATGGTGGATCGAGCAGCACGGGCGCCACAGCCGCCCGAGCCGGAAGAGGAGCGGGAGCGCCTCGCGGGCGAGCTTCTGGAGTGGGAGACGGAGGACGAGGGAGTCTCGGGAGAGGGACCGAAGACCAGCGGCACGCTGCCGGGCTCGGTCGGCGGTACCACTGGCACCGCCGGTCACTCGGCGGGGATCCAGACGCCGGGCGCCACCGCTCCCGCGGTGCGCGGTATCGACCCGCGCAAGCCGCGCCGCCGCGGGCGGCGCAGCCGCTAGGCCGCCGCGGCGCCCGGGATCGCCGGCGGAACCGCGCGCGCGTGCCGCTCGAGCGCCTCCGGGTACGCCCGCATCAGCGCTGGCGGCGCAGGCACCGGCCGCCCTGCCAGCAGCTTCTGAAATTGCAGGGCGTTCACCACCGCCTGCGCCCGGTAATGGTTGTTGAATACGACGTCGACCTGCTCCGTCGTCGGGTCCTTCGCCACCGCGCGGGCCCGCTCCGCCCAGGGACGTAGCTCAGCGGGCGTGTACAGATAGTCGTAGCGCGCGTCGCGCCCCGCACCCTTGCGGAACCAATCCATGTAGTTGCGGCCGTGCACCCGGATGTAGCCCACGCGCGCCGTCGCCCGCGCCGAGGGCCGGATCGAGCGGCGGAAGAGCGGCTGATCGATGTTCACGAAGCCCACACCCCGACCCGCCAGCCGGGCGTAGAAGTCCGCTTCGTTCCAGCTCGCGTGCCGCACCTCCACGACCAGTGGGAACTCCTCAAACTCGTCCACCAGGTCGGTCAGCCACTCCCGGTTCGCATCCTGGTTGCGGAACGACCACGGGAACTGGACGACGACGGCCCCGAGCTTTCCCGCCCGCTTCAGTACGCGGAACCCATCCTTCACCTCGCGCGCCTCGGCGCGGCTCCAGGCATCCTCGCGCTCGTGCGTGAAGCGGCGGTTCAGCTTGGCGGTGTAGCGGGTAGTCCCAACCGGCCACGCCGACCTTGATGCGGCACTGCGCGGGCTCATGCATGCCAGCACGTGCGAGGAGCGTCCCCGGCCGGCCGACTGCCGCCCCCGGCCGCCACGGCCGGATGCACCGACCGGGACGCGCGACGTGCGGAGGTGCACCTCGGCTCGTGGCTGGCACGGGGGCGGCAAGTCGCAGCAGTCGCTTCTCGCGCAGCAGGCTGTGGCGACCGCTGGGGGTCGCCAAGGTAGGGCCCGGGCTTCCTTATGGCAAGTACTTTGTATTGCCAAGCGGGCCGGTGGCACGGTCCCGGGGGATCGGATCGACGGATTCCATTGCGCGGGCCCGCGGCGGTGGAAAGATTGAGGCGCCCCGGCGAGATCGTGTGCGACGAGAGCGAGTGAGCTCACCCCCTTTCAACCAGGAGGAACGGATGGAGGTTTCCGGCGGCGGCGCCGGTGCCGCGACCGAGGCAACGGCGCGGCGGTACGAGTTCAGCGAGACGGAGAACCTGATCATCCGGCGAACCGGCGGGCGCACGAAGATACTCGGCATCCTCGCGCTCGCCTTCGGCATCTTCCTGGCTGTGCTGGGGCTCTTCTTCCTCGCGCTCGGCCCCGTCGGGGTCATCGGCACGGTCGTGTATGGTGGGGTATCGCTGATTCCGATCTTCATCGGGGTGTTCTTCATCCGGGCCGGCAACGCGCTGGAGGGGGTAGCGAGCACGAGCGGGACTGACATCCCCCGCCTGATGAGTGCCCTGGAGAGCCAGGGGAAAGCATTCCTGATGGCGATCATCGCGGCCGTCGTGGCGATCGCGCTGATCATGATCGGCATCATCGCCATTCCGAGGCTGGGGGACTCGCGCGAGATGGCGTACCTCGCCGCGCAGCGCTCCGACCTGCGCAACCTGGCCGCGGTGCAGGAGATTTACTACGGCAGCGATAACGATGGCGACGGCCAGCCGGACCAGGTGTACGCGGCCAGCTTCGAGAAACTGCCGCACTTCCAGCCGAGCGCCGGCGTGGAGCTCACGCTCGTCGAGGCGGGCCCCAGAGGCTGGGCCGCCACGTCATTGCACCAGGCGCTGGCGGGGAGGGGGTGTGTAATCTTCGACGGCGCGGTATCCGCGCTGCCCCGGACCCCGGGCGGCCGCAGCGCGGCCATGCCGGGAGACGTGGTGTGCGATTAGCGCACCCGCTCCTCGCTACTCGCTCCTGACTGCTTCCATCGCCTGCGCGAGCCCGCCGGCGTCCGGCGCACCGGTGTAGTACACGCGCAGCCGGACCCGGCCGTCGCGCCAGTGCTCCAGCTCGTCCAGAGAGGCCGCGCGCTTCCTCACCACGAGGAGGTAGCCGCGGCCTTCGTCGTCCACAATGCGGACGCGATCCTCCTGCACCACCGTGATGCGTCCGATGACGACGCCGATGCCGCCCGCACCGCCGCGCGTCACCGGGGCACTTCCCTGCTCGATGCCGGCTGGCCGATCTCGCGTCCGTCGTGGACTCGCCCCGCCGCGAATGCCCAGGTGTCCTCCGGCGTATGCGCGGATCGCTTCCCTTCGTGCGTGACGAGCAGGCGGAGCGCGAGCCCGCCCGCGAGCGCGAGTCCGGCCGCGAGCAGCCCGTTGCGCGACCGCACGGGGCGCTCGTCCAGCTCGTGCCGGAGCCCGGGCTTTCCCTCACGCCGCTTCCGGCCGAATCCCTGGTCCACGGCGAGCAAGAGCGGCACCACCATCCCGGCCAGCAGCGTGAGCTTGCGCACCGTGCCGAACGCCGTGGGCTCCCGCGCCGCCGAGGGCAGCCGTCTCGCGGCGCCATGGTCGAGGGCCGCGAAGACGAGCTCTGCGGCGAGCGCCGCGGCCTGCGCGCGCGCGAGTCGGCGCTCGGCCGACGGCGCGCCGCCCGTCGCACGGAGCGCGAGCGACACCGCCGCCATACCGGTAGAAAGGCCAGACGCGAGGAAGAGCGGCGGAAGCGTGCCCGCGCGCCGAGCCCAGGTCGGTGTGCTGGTCGCGGCGAGGAGCGCGCCCGTGTAGCTGGCCACGAAGAGCGCGAGCGGCAGCCCCAGCAGGTGGAGAGCCCGGCCGGGCCAGCCGCGGGAGATGCGGGCCGCCGGCGAGCGTGAACCGGCGACGTCCTCGGCCCACTGCAGCGCCGCGGCCGCCCCGGCCACGCCGCCGAACGCCGTCAGGGTCCAGCTTCCCAGGCTCATGGGCGAGCGGGCGCGCACGATCCGCAGCATGTGCAGGAAGCGCTCGGGTCGACCGAGGTCCAGGATCAACAGCACCGTCCCGCCGAGCGCGCCGGCGACCGCCACGTAGCGCCCCGCGCGGACCACCCCGCGGTCGTTCCGCCCCGCCAGCTCTTCCAGCGCGGCCGCCACCCAGCTCCCGCCGGCGATCCCGCCCAGCCAGAAGTAGGCGGGCACGTAGTACCACTCCCACGGCGCCGTCTTCACGGGCGGCGCGGTCTGGTCGTTCACGCGCTGCTCCGGCCGCGGAAGGCGAGCAGCATGGCGGCGGTCAGCGCCAGCCCCGCGACCGCCGCGGTCAGGAGACCAGGCGCCGTGTTGCGCGAGGGCCGTTTCGGCGCGCGCGGGAGGTTGTACGCCTCCGGCCGGTCGATCAGCAGGAAAAAGGCATTCAGGCCGTTCAGCTCGCTCGTGTCGCAGCCTTCCTCGCGCGCGTCGGCCGAACCGTAGAGGTACGCCGGCACGCCGCGCACGCGCAGCTCATCAACGCGCGTCCCGGCTCGGGCGAGGAGCTCGTCTACGGGCCCGAAACGGATCGAATCGGTCGGGCACGCCTTGGCGCACGCCGGCTCGAGGCCGTCCTTCAATCGGTCGTAGCAGAGCGTGCATTTGTGTGCTTTGCCGTCACCGTCTTTGTCCACCGCAATCACGGCGAACGGGCAGGCGGCCTGGCAGTATCCACAGCCGTTGCACACGTCCTGCTGCACGTACACGCTGTCGAACTCGGTCCGGATGATCGCGCCGGTGGGACAAGCCTCCAGGCAGGGCGCGCTCACGCAGTGCTTGCACACATCCGACAGGAAGAGCCAGCGCTGCCCCGGCGCGGCCCACTGCTCGGCCGGAATCTCACCGGCGTTCCCGCTGCCGCCCTCGAATCGCTCCGCCTCGAACTGCTCGACGAAGCGCACGTGCCGCCAGGTCGTGGCCGAGAGCGCACGCGTGTTGTCGTAGGACAGGCCGGTCCAGTCGAAGCCGTCGGCCGGCAGCTGGTTCCACTGCTTGCACGCCACCTCGCACGCCTTGCAACCGATGCAGAGCGTCGTATCCGTGAAAAAGCCGTGGGCGCGCCCCGCCGTGATGGTGACACCGGCCGTACGCTGCGCCTCCTGAAGAGGGCTAGGGCGAGGGCTAGGGGGCATCCGTGTCCCTCCTCGCCCTGGCCGCGGCCCTTCCCGGACGGATGTCGCACGTGAGGACCTTGCCCTCATGGATGGACACGTTCGGATCCGCCACCAGCGCGACCAGGTCGTTCGCGCTGCCGCCGCGCACGAGCCCCTGGTAGCCGAAGTGCCAGGGGAACCCGATCTGGTGCACG
>JACQPS010000379.1 GCA_016207445.1 Gemmatimonadota bacterium
ACCCTACAGCGTTCGCCATCACGAAGGTGCCGGCGGCGCCCGGCGTGGCTTCTGGCTCGAGGGGCGGCCGGTCGCCGTCGTCATCACACAGGAGGGCGACGACGGGCCCGTGACCGCGCGCGCGTTCTCCAACGCGCCGCTCGAGGAGATCGAGGCGCCGCTGCGTGAGGCCGTGCGGCTGATGATCGCCTCGGACGACGACCTGAAGCAGTTCCACAAGGCGCTCGCGCACGACCCGCCCATGCGGCAGCTCGCGGAGCGCCTCGTCGGGCTCAAGCCGCTGCGCATCCCGGACCTCTGGACCGCGCTGCTGCGCGCGCTCCTGGCGCAGCAGGCGGGCGACACCCGAGCCCGCGCCACAGCCGCCCGTCTTGCCCGGCGCTTCGGGCCCATCGTGCGCGTCGACGGGAAGGCGCAGCACGTCTTGCCCGATCCCGAGACCGTTTTGGGCCTGGAGGATCCCGAGCTGGCAGAGGCGGGGCTGTCCGAGAGGAAGTGCGAATACGCCCGGGAGATCGCCAGAGAGATCGTCAACCGCGACCTCGACCCGGAGGACATCTCGCGCCTGCCCTCGGACAAGGCCGTGGAACGGCTGGTGGCCTTACGGGGCGTCGGCATGTGGACGGCCGAGTGCACCGCCATCTTCTGCCTCGGTGAAGAGGACGTGCTCCCCGCCGACGACCCCGGCCTGCGCAAGGCCATCGCCGAGGTCTACGGACTGCCGCGCGTCCCCGCCCCCGAAGAGGCCCGCACCATCGGCGAGCGCTGGAAGGGGTGGCGCAGCTACGCCGCCATCTACCTCTGGCGCTCGCGCGACGACCGGGCGCCGTTCCTGCCGGAGTAGCAGTCCCCGTTTTCGAGCCCCGCCACGACCCCCTTGACGCGGCCTCCGTCTTAGTGTACTATCGTACCAGTACACGGGGACAGGAGGGGGCGTGCTCTTCGCCATCGACGAAAAGGACCCGCGACCGATCTACCAGCAGATCGTGGACGAGGTGCGCCGGGCCGTGGTGCTGGGGACCCTGGCGCCCGAGGCGGCGCTGCCGTCGGTCAGGCAGCTGGCGGCGGAGCTGCGGGTGAACCCGAACACGGTGCAGCAGGCCTACCGGGAGCTGGAGCGGGCTGGGGTCGTGTACGTGCGCCGTGGCCAGGGCACGTACGTGGCGGAGCTGCGGGATGGTGGCAGATCGCGGGAGCGGAAGACGCTGGCGGCGGCGCTGGCGCAGCGGGCGCTGCGGGAGGCGTACCGCCATGGGCTGGATGCGGAGGAGCTGATCGAGGCGATCGAGCGCGCCGCGGCCGACGCGGCGGCGAGAGGCGCGAAGAGAGGAGGCGCATGATGGAGGAGCTGACGAGACAGTTGACCGCGGCTCCGCTGGCGATCGCGACACGGTCGTTGGTGAAGCGGTTCGGCCGCACGGCGGCGCTCGTAGGCGTGGACCTGACGGTGCCCGAGGGCTCCGTGTACGTGCTGGTCGGGCCGAACGGCGTGGGGAAGACGACGACGCTCAACGTCCTGCTGGATCTCGTGGTGGCGGACTCGGGGACGGCGGAAGTCCTCGGGCTGGACACGCGCGCGCAAGGCGCCCGGGTGCGCGCGCAAATCGGATACGTGCCGGAGCGGCACGACGTCGCCTACGGCTGGCTGCGAGTGGGCGCACTGCTGCGGTATCACGCGGCGTATTACCCGGCGTGGGACGCGGCGTACGCCGCGGAGCTGTCGCGCATGTTCGAGCTCCGTCCCGACACCAGGTACGGCAGCATCTCGAAAGGGCAGCAGCGGCGCGTGCAGCTCGTGCTCGCGCTGGCGCACCGCCCGCCGGTGCTGCTGCTGGATGAGCCGACGGACGGGCTCGACCCCGTGATGCGCGACCAGGCACTCGCGGCGCTGGCGGTTCACCTCGCCCGCTTCCCGACCACGATCCTGCTCTCGACGCACCTGGTGCACGAGGCGGAGCGCCTGGCCGATCACCTGGGCGTGATGCGCGCCGGTCGAATCGAGATGCAGCTTCCGCGCGAGACCCTGCGCCGGCGGCTGTGCAGCTATCGCATGCAGGTGCCGGACGGCTGGGCGGGAGCGCCGGAGCTGGCGCGCGCGGTGGTCCGGCGCAACGGCTCGCAGCCCGAAATGGCCTGGACGATCTGGGGTGAAGAGGCGGAGGTGGCGGAGCAGCTGCGCGGGTCGGGCGCGACGCTCCGCGCGATCGAGCCGCTCACGCTGGCGGCCGCCGCGCTCGCGCTGCTGGCGCGGCAGCCGCCAGCGGCGGGAGCAGCGGGAAGCGAGTCGGTGCGAACCCTACCGGCCGGCGTCTGACCGGCCGACGAGGAGAGAGAGCATGGCAACCACATTGGCCCAACGCGAACTGCGCCGGCCGCCCGGGCTCCGGACCTCGGTGCGGCAGCAGGTCTGGCTACTGGGAGCGAGTCGCCGCTGGC
>JACQPS010000387.1 GCA_016207445.1 Gemmatimonadota bacterium
CGAGTCGCTACCGTTCCTGCTTGTGATCCCGGCTGACCTCGACCACCTCGCCCTTGTGCGAGACCACGTGGTCGATAATGCCGTACTCCTTCGCCTCGAGCGGACTCATGAACCGGTCCCGGTCCACGTCCTCGGCGATCTTCTCCACGGTCTGACCCGTGTGCTTGGATAGAATATGATTGATCCGCTCGCGCGCGAAAAGGATTTCCTTTGCCTGGATCTCGATGTCCGCCGCCGTGCCCTGGCTGCCGCCCGATGGCTGGTGGATCATGATGCGGGAATTCGGCAGCGCGCTGCGCTTTCCCTTCGCGCCCGCCGCCAGCAGGAGCGCGCCCATCGAGGCCGCCATCCCCATGCACATGGTCGCGACCGGCGCCCGCAGGTACTGGAGCGTGTCGTAAATGGCCAGCCCCGCGTACACGGATCCACCCGGCGAATTGACGTACACGTAGATGTCCTTCTCGGGGTCCTCCGCCTCGAGGAACAGGAGCTGCGCGATGATGATGTTCGCCACGTTCTCGTCCACGGGCGAACCCAGGAACACGATGCGGTCCATGAGCAGGCGGCTGAAGATGTCGTAGCTGCGCTCGCCGCGGCTGGTCCGCTCGATGACGTAGGGTGGGTAGATCGGCATGGTCGTTGGCCTGTCGCTTTCTGTGGGCGCTCGGCGCTCTTCTTTGTAGCCCGCGACCGCGCGCGCGGTTCCGCTCGCGACCGCGGCTACTCGATCGTGGATAGGCCTTTCAGGTAGTCGAAGACTTTGTCTTCCGTGATTTCCTCGCGCAACGCTTCCAGCCGCCCCGCCTTCTGCAGATGGGCCCGGACATCGGCGGCGGCACGGCCGTGACGCCCCGCCAGCTCCGCGATGCGCGTGTCCACCTCCTCCTCGGTCGCCCGCAGCCCCTCCAGCTCGGCCACCCGTTCGATGACCAGCATGCGCCTGAGCGCATGCTCGGCGCCCGGCCGCGCCACCTGCCGCATCTCGGCGACGCGCTCGGGATCGACGCCTTCGCGCGGCCGGAGGACGCGGTCCAGATACTGATTCACCATGGCGTCTGGCAGCTCGAACGGGTTCGCCTCGACGACGAGGTCCACGAGCCGGTGCCGGACCTGGCGCTCGGCCTCGCCGTCCGCCTCGCGCTCGAGATCGGCGCGGACACGCGCGCGCAGCGCGTCCAGTGTGTCGAACTCGCCCACGCCGCGGGCGAAGTCGTCGTCGAGGGGCGGGAGCTCCGGGTGCTTGGCCTCCAGCAGCCGCACGCGCACCGGCTCCTCGCGGGACTCCCTCGGTGGTTGCTCCTCCGTCTGCGGCGGGACGACCGTGTCGCGCTCCTCGCCGGGCCGGAGCTGTCCGAGCAACTGCTCGATTTCCGGGATCGCCTGACCCTCGCCCAGCACGATCTGATAGCGACGGGGCTTGGCGCCCGTGCGCGGCTGGCCCTCGGCGTCCAGGGGCGAGATCTCGACCACGGTGAAGTCCCCGGAGGCCGGCGTCGCATCCTCGATGGTCCGCCAGGTGGCGTGCTCTTCGCGCAGCCGCTCGAGCACCCGGTCGACCTGTTCGTCCGCGATGGGCGCGCGCTCGCGCTTGACGCGAAAGCCGCCCAGGCGGCTCAGGTTGAGCTCGGGCCGCACCTCGAATTCGACCGCGAAGGTGAGGTCCGTGCCCGGCCTGTACTCGACTTCCTCGACAGCGCCCTGACTGATCGGGTGCAAGCCCTCCCGACGCAGCGCTTCACGGTACGCCTCTCCGACCACGCGCTCCACAGTTTCCTGCTCGATGGCCGGACCGTAGCGCCGCTCCAGGACATCCGCGGGAACCTTTCCCTTGCGGAAGCCGGGAAGCTTGAGCCGTTGCGCGAGCCGACGCGCGACTTCCCGCCGCTCGTGCTCGACATGCTCGGCCGGTACCGTGATGGTGAGCCGCCGCGCCCACGTGCGCGGCTGTTCGATGGCGATCTTCAAGTTCGAATCAACGGCCATGGGGCTCCGGAGAACGCGGCGCCACCGCATGCGAAAGGGGGGACTCGAACCCCCACGGGCGAGCCCACGAGATCCTAAATCTCGCGCGTCTACCAGTTCCGCCACTTTCGCGGATAAAAAAAATCTAACAGCGGGGGGAGGCCAGATCAATTCTGGGTTTCCGGGATTGGGATCGGGATGGGGATCGGGATCGGGCCGGGCGTCTGCTTTGCCGACCCGATCCCCATCCCGATCCCGATCCCGATTATGGCACCCGGATGTTCGCAATACGCGTGCGGCCGCCCCGGTCACGCAGCACGAGCGAGAGCACCTCGCCCGGGCGAGCAGCGCGGAGCAGCGCCTGCGCCTCGCTCGCGGAACCGACGGTCCGGCGGTCGATCGCCACGATGCGTTCGCCTTCCTGGACGTCTTTTCGCTGGGCGGGACTCAGCGGCTCGACCCGGACCACGACGGCGCCGCCCGGTCGATCGATGCCGTAGCGGCGCGCCAGCGTGGGCGTGAGCTCGGCCACCTCCAGGCCCAGCCGCTCGGGGCCGCGCGCGGCCACGCGTCGCTGCGGGTCCTCCGGAATGGGCGCCTGCGTGAGCCGGACGCGGAACCGGTGCGGCTCACCGTAGCGGACCACCTCGACGTCGACGATGTCGCCCGGCCGGTACTGCGCGACCACGCGCTGGAGCTGGCCAACGCGCTCCACGCGCTCGCCGTTCACGGCCACAATCACATCGTGGCGCTCGAGCCCGGCCCTGCGCGCGGGTGAGTCGTCGGCAAAGTCATCGACGCGCACACCGGAGATGGAGGGCAGCTTGTAGACCTCGGCGTCCTCCGCCGAGACGCTGCCGATCGAGATGCCGAGCAGTGCGCGGCGCACGTGCCCGTGCTCGATCAGATCGCTCATGACGCGCCGCGCCAGGTTGGCCGGGATCGCGAAGCCGTAGCCCTCGTAGGAGCCACGCGTGCTCGCGATCGCCGTGTTGATGCCGATCACCTCACCTCGCAGGTTGACGAGTGGGCCGCCGGAGTTGCCGGGATTGATCACCGCGTCCGTCTGGATGAAGTCCTCGATCGCGTAGCTGGCGGCGGGGTTGTCCGACTGGTGCAGCTCGCGGTTGATGATGGCGAGGGGCCGCCCCTTCGCGCTGATGATGCCGCCCGTCACAGTGAAGTCGAGCGTGTTCGTGTCGCCGAAGCCCGGATTCCCGACCGCCAGCACCCACTCGCCGACCCGCGCCTCTTCCGAGTTGCCCAGCTGCACGCTGGGCAGCCTGTCCGCAGCGATCCGGATCACCGCCACGTCCGTCGTCGCGTCCCGCCCCACGACCGTCGCTTCGTACGAGCGCCGGTCCACCAGGCTGACCGTGATCCGGTCGGCGCCCTCGATCACGTGGTTGTTGGTCAGGATCAAGCCGTCGGGCGAGACGATGAAGCCGGAGCCGCCCGCGAGCTGCGGCATCGGCGCCTCCTCTTCATCGGGCGGGCCGAAGAAGTCGCGGAAGCCGGGCGGGAGCAGCCTGCGTGGCGCCGCGCCGCCCACCCGCTCGGCCTGGATGCGCACCACGGCCGGCGTGACCGCGTCCGCGATCGCGATGAACGCATCGCTCAGCTCCGCCGCCTGCCGGATCTCCGCACGGCGGGGGAGCGATGTCTGGAGCGACGCCGCGGCCTGTGAGCCGCGGGGCCATTCCAGCGCGCTCGCCAGCCCGAGGCCGAACAGGAAGGCCAGAGCCGCGAACGTCAGCAGCGGGCCCTTGCGGGAAATGTGGCGGATCATCGGAAATGTCTCGTGCAGGTCCGGGACTGACAATCTACGGCCGGAAACGCGAAAAATGAAGGTGCGCGGAAAAAAGCTAGCCGACGCGGCGACACGGAGACGCGGCGACGCGGCGAAACCCGGTGGATCGCCGCGTCGCCGTGTCGCCCCCTCGCCGCGTCGTGCGGAGACGGCTACTTCTTCTCTTCCTCCACGATCTCGTAGTCGGCCTCCACGACCTCCTCCTTCTCGCCGGCCGGGGCGGCGCCCGCTTCGGCCTGCGGGCCGGGGCCGCCGCTCGGGCCGGCGCCGGGGCCCGCCGCCTGCTGGGCCGCCTGCGCCGCCTGGTAGATCTGCTGGCCGGCGGCGCTGAAGGCCTGCATCAGCTCGTCCCGGGCGCGGCCGAGCTCGCCCGGATCATCCTGCTTGAGCGCCTTCTTCGCCCGTTCGAGCGCGTTGTCGAGGCGGGTGCGCGCGTCGGCGGAGACGCGATCACCCCACTCCTTCACGTCCTTCTCGACCTGGTAGATGAGCGAGTCGAGCTGGTTGCGCGTTTCCACCTTCTCGCGCCGCTTGCGGTCTTCGTCCGCGTGCGATTCGGCGTCCTTGACCATGCGCGCGATCTCGTCCTCGTTCAAGCCGCTGGACGCCTCGATCCGGATCTTCTGCTCCTTCGCGGTCGCGCGGTCCTTCGCGGTCACGTGCAGGATGCCGTTCGCGTCGATGTCGAACGCGACCTCGATCTGGGGCACGCCCCGCGGCGCCGGCGGGATGCCCGTCAGCTGGAATTTGCCGATCGTTTTGTTGTCGAGCGCCATGGGTCGCTCGCCCTGCAGCACGTGGATCTCGACCGTGGTCTGGCTGTCCTCGGCCGTCGAGAAGATTTCCGCCTTCTTGGTCGGAAGGGTGGTGTTGCGCGTGATGAGCGTGGTCATGACGCCGCCGAGCGTCGCGATGCCAAGCGAGAGCGGCGTCACGTCGAGCAGCAGCACGTCCCGCACCTCGCCGGCCAGCACGCCGGCCTGGATGGCGGCGCCGACCGCCACGACCTCGTCGGGGTTCACGCCCTTGTGCGGCTCCTTGCCGAAGAACTCGCGCACCAGCTGCTGCACCTTCGGGATGCGGGTCGAGCCACCCACCAGGATCAGCTCGTCGATGTCCTGCGGCTTGAGGCCCGCGTCCTTGAGCGCCTGCTCCATCGGCGCCAGCGTGCGCTCGATCAGGTCGCCGATCAGCTGCTCCAGCTTCGCACGCGTGAGCGTGATGTTCAGGTGCTTCGGCCCTTCCTGCGTCGCGGTGATGAAAGGCAGGTTGATGTCCGTCGACATGGTGGTCGACAGCTCCATCTTCGCCTTCTCCGCGGCTTCCTTGAGCCGCTGCAGCGCCATGGCATCCTTCGACAGGTCGATGCCCTGGTCGCGCCGGTACTCCTGCACCAGCCACTCGATGACGCGCTGGTCGAAGTCGTCGCCGCCCAGGTGGGTATCGCCGTTGGTCGCCTTGACCTCGAAGACGCCGTCGCCCAGCTCCAGGACCGAGATGTCGTAGGTGCCACCGCCCAGGTCGTAGACGGCGATGATCTCGTCCTTCTTCTTGTCCAGCCCGTAGGCGAGCGAAGCCGCAGTCGGCTCGTTGATGATGCGCAGCACCTCGAGACCTGCGATGCGCCCCGCGTCCTTCGTCGCCTGCCGCTGCGCGTCATTGAAGTAGGCCGGGACCGTGATCACCGCCTGCTTCACCTCGTGCCCCAGGTAGTCCTCCGCCGTCTGCTTCATCTTCTGTAGGATCATGGCCGAGATCTCGGGCGGCGTGAACGTCTTGCCGGCGTTTGGCTGGTATACCTGCACCCGCTCTTCCGCGTCGCACCGCACCTCGTACGGCACCCGCCTCCGCTCCGCCTCGACCTCCGAGCAGCGCCGGCCCATGAACCGCTTGATCGAAAAGACCGTGTTCTTCGGGTTCGTGATGGCCTGCCGCCGCGCGACCTGCCCGACCAGCCGCTCCCCGTCCTTCGTGAACGCCACCACGGACGGCGTGGTGCGCCCGCCTTCGGCGTTGGGGATCACGACGGGGTCGCCCCCCTCCATGACCGCCACCACGGAGTTGGTCGTCCCCAGGTCGATGCCAATCACCTTGCTCGCCATTGGCGCTCCTTCTGTTTTTCGCGAGAAACGGCTTTGGTCGGGCGCGCGGGGTGCAACGGCCATGCCACCTAGCGCGCCGTTTTTCGCGCCATTTCGGCGCGGCTCGTGGCCGCTCCTGCCAGCCTGGCAGCAGAGATTCGTTGACACTCGCCGCGCGCCTGCACTATTCTGGCGCGCTCGTGCCCAGGAGAGCCGGTTGATCCCGCTCCGCGACGAGAACCCCACGGTCCTGACGCCGTTCCTGACGCTGGCGCTCATCGCGCTCAACGTCATCGTCTGGATCTACCTGCAGGGTGCGGGATTCTCGGGCGACGTCTTGCTGCAATCGGTCTGCCGCTACGGCATCATCCCGGCCGAGATCACGCAGCGGACCGGGGAGTTCGAGGGGATCGAGCTGGCGCCGGGCGCGGTGTGTCGCTTCGGCGGCCTGACCTGGCCGACGGTCGCGACCAGCATGTTCCTGCACGGAGGCTGGCTGCACCTGATCGGGAACATGTGGTTTCTCTGGCTGTTCGGGAACAACATCGAGGATTCGATGGGTCACCTTCGATTCCTCGTCTTTTATCTGTTGACCGGGCTGGCCGCGGGCGCGGCTCATATCTGGTCGGCGGCCGACTCGCCGGTGCCGACCGTGGGCGCGTCCGGCGCGATCAGCGGGGTGATGGGCGCGTACCTGATCCTGTACCCGCGCGTTCGGATCCACACGCTCTTCATCCTTTTCGTCTTCATCCGGATCATTCCGATTCCAGCGTGGTTCGTGCTGGCGGAGTGGTTCGTGGTGCAGTTCCTGGCGGGCTCTACCACGCCGGTGGTCGGCGGCGGCGAGGGCGGCGTGGCGTATTGGGCGCACATTGGCGGCTTCGTCGTGGGGCTCGTGGCGGTGAAGCTGTTCGAGAACCGCACGCTGGTCGAGGCGCGCAAGCGCCATCTGCGGCTGAGCCCGTTCGAAGTGGAGCACAGGGGGTGGTGGTGAACTTCAGTCGACAGTTGACAGTTTACAGTTTACACTTGTCACGCGGCGCGGGCCGACCATCCACGAACCCGCACTGCCTGCCGACTGCCGACTGTCAACTGTCAACTGTTGACTGTTAACTGTTTTAACTGAAGTGAATCTCGCCCGGATACTCGGCAGGGTCGTCGCCACGGTGAAGAGCCCCGGCCTCGGCGACGCGGCGCTCCAGTGGATCCAGCCACTGGACCGGCACGGGCGCGCGCGCGGCAAGCCGCTGGTCGCGGTGGACCCGATCGGCTCGGGGCCGGGCGAACTGGTGTACTATGTGACGGCGCGCGAGGCCACGTTCCCGCTGCGCTACCGGATGGTGCCGGTGGACGCGACGATTCTGGGGGTGGTGGATCACGTGCGGGCCGAGGAGCGCTGACGAGCGGCGGAGTTGAGCGCCGTGTTGCGGACGTGTACGTGCACGTCGACGACTACGTGCACGTGTACGTTCGAGCCGTACACGTAAACGTGCACGTACTCGTACTCGTACTCGTACACGTCAGCTATGATGATTTGTCGCGTGGTCGGGGAGGTCATCTCGACCCACAAGAACGAGCACCTGCGCGGCCACAAGCTCCTGCTGGTGCAGCCGCTCGATCTCGGCGGCCAGCCGGAAGGCGGCGACCTGATCGCGCTGGACGTGGTGGACGCCGGCGTCGGCGAGACGGTGCTCGTGCTGCGCGAGGGCGGGTCGGCCCGCATGGTGCTGGGCGATGAGAACACGCCGGCGCAGGCAGTGATCGTCGGCGTGATCGATCGGATCGATCTCCTGGAGAAAGAACCGTGATCTCTCGCGCAGCGGCGGAAGAGCTGGCGCGGCGCATCGCGGCGGAGTTCGCGCGCGCTCGCTCGGGGGCCGCGGCCGCCCCGGCCTCCGGTTCGAAGGCGACGCCGTCCCCCCGGACCTCCGCGGGCGCCGGCAACGGCCCCTCGGCTTCGCTCGGGGTAGGCTCCGGCCACGCCGCGCCGGTGGCGCCGGCGTCGGCGAAGCCGAGCGAAAACGGGGACAAGCCGATCGGCCGCTACGTGGACCACACGCTGCTGCGCGCGACGGCGACGTCGGCTGAGATCGTGAAGCTGTGTCGGGAGGCGCGGGCGCACGCGTTCGCGGCCGTGTGCGTGAATCCGGTCTGGGTCGAGCTCGCCGCGAAGGAGCTGGCCGGGAGCGGCGTGGCCGTGGCCAGCGTGATCGGATTCCCGCTGGGCGCGAACACGACCGAGGTCAAGGTGCACGAAGCAAAGGATGCGCTGGCGCGGGGCGCAACCGAGCTGGACATGGTCGCGCAGATCGGCAAGATCAAGGAAGGCGACTGGCCGGGCGTCGAGCGCGACATCCGCGCCGTGGTCCAGGCCGCGCGCGGCCGGGCGCTCGTGAAGGTGATCCTGGAGACGGCCGCGCTCGAGCCGATGGAGATCATCAAAGCCGCCGCGCTCAGCCGCGAGGCCGGCGCCGACTACGTCAAGACGTCGAGCGGATTCCACCCGGCGGGCGGCGCCACGGCCGAGGCAGTCGCGCTGCTGCGCCTCGCGGTCGGCGCCGAGCTGGGTGTGAAGGCCGCGGGCGGCATCCGCAACTGCGAGGATGCGCTGCGCATGATCGCCGCGGGCGCGACCCGACTCGGCACGTCCGCCGGCATCGAGCTGGTGAACTGCTACGGGCACCTCGCGCCGCCCATCGATGCGGCGGTGCACCGGCTCGGCTACCGCGCGCCGATCCTGTCCGCGGTGGCCTACTGATCCCCAATCCCCGAGGCCACGGATGAGGAGGTCCCTGCCACGCCGGAGCGTCATCGCGCTCTGGGCCGGCACCGCTGTGCTCTTCGCGGCCGGTCTCTGGTCGTCCCGCGCCAAAGCTCAGGAGCCCACGCCCGCCGCCGTGCCAGAGAGCGCGGTCGCGCCGACGCCGGCGCCGCCGCAGGCGGAGCCGGCCGCGCAGGAGCGGCCCACGGCCGGCGAGGCGGTCCGCCGCGCACGCGCGGAGGTACAGACGCCCTGGCACCTGCGGTTGCTCTCGCTCGCCGGTATGGCGGTCATGCTCCTCTTTGGCTGGATGCTCAGCGCGGACCGGCGCCTGGTCCCGTGGCGCGTCGTGCTGTGGGGGCTCGGGCTCCAGCTCCTGTTCGCCGTCTTCATCCTGAAGACGCCGCTCGGCGTCCGTATTTTCGACGAGCTCAACGACATCATCGTCGGCCTGCTGAGCTTCACGGTTCAGGGCGCCAAGTTCCTGTTCGGCAACCTGGTGTGGAGCAATGTGCCCGTAGGCACGGGTGAGGCGGGGGCGAACGCGCCCATCACGCCCACGCCGGGCACGGTCGCACAGACCGGCGCCTTCTTCGCGTTCAACGTGCTTCCCACCATCATCTTCTTCTCCTCGCTCATGACGGTCCTGTACTATTTCGGCGTGATGCAGGCCGTCGTGAAGGGGTTCGCCTGGATCATGCTGCGCACGATGCGCACGTCGGGCGCCGAGACGCTGTCCGCGGCGGGCAACATCTTCCTGGGGCAGACGGAATCGCCGCTCATGATCAAGCCCTTCGTCGGCCAGATGACCATGTCCGAGCTGCACGCCATCATGACGGGCGGCTTCGCCACGGTGGCGGGCGGGGTCATGGCGGCGTACGTCGGGATGCTCGTCGCCTTCTTTCCGGACATCGCGGGACACCTCATGGCCGCGAGCGTGATGTCGGCGCCGGCCGGGCTGGTGTTCGCGAAGCTCATGTTCCCGGAGAAGGAGGAGCCCGTCACGCGCGGTACGCTCAAGGTGACGGTCGAGTCGCCGGACGCGAACGTGATCGACGCGGCGGCGCGCGGCGCGGGGGAGGGGCTCACCCTCGCGCTCAATGTCGGTGCGATGCTCCTGGCCTTCATCGCGCTGGTCGCGCTCTTCAACGCGCTGCTCGGCATCGTGGGCGACGCCACGCAGTTCACGGCCCTGCTGCGCGGCTGGGGTTGGCTGCCCGAGGGCAGCCGCCTGACGCTGGAGGTCGTGTTCGGCTGGGTGCTGGCGCCGCTGGCGTGGCTCATGGGCGTGCCCTGGCAGGACGCGCCCGAGATCGGCACGCTGCTCGGCATCAAGACCGTGCTGAACGAGTTCGTGAGCTATCTTCAGCTGTCGAGTATGCTGCAGAGCGACGCCGGACTCTCGCCCCGCTCGGTCATCATCGCGACCTACGCGCTGTGCGGCTTCGCCAACTTCAGCTCCATCGGCATCCAGATCGGCGGCATCGGCGGGATGGCGCCGTCGCGGCGGAGCGACCTGGCCCGCATCGGTTTGCGCGCCATGATCGCGGGCACGCTGGCGTCGTTCATGACGGCGAACATCGCGGGGATGATTGTGTGATAACACCAGTCGACAGTTGACAGTTTACAGTTGACAGTTTTGTTGCCGGGCATCCGATGCCTCGCGACTGTCGACTGTCGACTGTCGACTGTAAACTGTCGACTGTAAACTGACAACTGTAAACTGATGCATGCCCGATCTCACGCCTAGCCTGGCCTACTTGCACGAGCGCATCACCCGCCGCCCGCGGGTGATGCTGATTCTGGGGTCCGGCATGGGCGCGCTGGCGGACGAGCTCGAGGAGCCGGTGCGGGTCCCGTTCGCGGACATTCCCGGTTTCGCGCCCGCGACCGTGGCGGGACACCGCGGCCTGCTGGTGGCCGGCCGGCTCGAAGGCGTCGAGTGCATCGCGCTCCAGGGGCGCTACCACGTGTACGAAGGACACGCCCCAGACGTCGTCACCCTCCCGATCCGCGTTCTGGCCGCGCTGGGCGCGCGCACGCTCCTGGTCAGCAACGCCGCCGGCGGGGTCAACCCCGGCTTCCGGGCCGGCGACCTGATGCTGCTGGACGACCACATCAATCTCATGTGGCGGAATCCGCTGATCGGTGCCGTCGTCCCCGGCGACGAGCGTTTCCCGGACATGTCCGAGCCGTACGACCGCGAGCTCCAGGCGCTGGCCGAGCGCGTGGCGCGCGCGCAGGGGATCCGGCTCGTGCGCGGCGTCTACTGCGCCGTGGCGGGACCGAGCTACGAGACACGCGCGGAGATCGCGCTGATCCGCCGCCTCGGCGCCGACGCCGTCGGCATGAGCACGGTGCCCGAAGTGCTGGTTGCGCGCGCGCTCGGCGTGCGCGTGCTGGGGATCTCGTTGATCAGCAATGCAGCGGCGGGGCTGACCGCAAAGCCCCTCACACACGAAGAGGTGCTCGAGGCGAGTGCCGCCGCCGCGCCCCGCTTCGGCGCGCTGATCCGGGGGTGCCTGCGCGAGCTCGCGCGCCTGCCGGAGGTGGAAGTGGCCTGAAAAGCAGCAGTTTGCCTTGATCTTTCCCCGCCACGCCGCCAGATTGCTCGTGTTGCGGCCGCAGTTCCACAGCCGGAACTCCCCTCGTCGTCGGAGCCGCTCATGCCGTCATCCACGGGCGATGGTGGGCCCCTGGCGCCGGTCCGGACCCGTGCCCGCCCAGCTCGCTTTTTCGCGACCGACGCGCGGCGCCTCGCCTGCACGCTGCTTCTCGTCGGCGCGCTGGTCGCGTTCGGCTGTGGCGAGCGCGGCGAGGAGCGTGGCGACGCCGGCGCCGGCGAGCAGCCGGGGTATGGCGGAACCGTCGTCGTCCTGGGCCCCAACGACCTGGATTACGCGAACTCGCTGGTGAACGCAGAGGGGTACACGGCGGAGCTGTTGCGCTTCGCGCTTTTTCTACCGCTGATCCGCTACGATGCGGAGCTGAACTTCGAGCCGTATCTGGCGGAAGGGTACGAGCTGCTCGGGGACACGGGGGTGGTCTTCCGGCTGAGACAGAATGTCTACTGGCACGACAGTGTAAAGACCAGCGCGCACGACGTGCTGTTCACCTACGAGCGGGCCAAGGATCCTGCGACCGCGTTTCCGAATGCCGACTACTTCGCCAAGTGGGGCGCGGCCGAAATCATCGATTCGTTCACCATCCGCTTCCGCTTCGAGCCGCATGCGGACGCACTCGCGGGCTGGGCGTTTACGCCGATCATGCCGCGGCACCTTCTGAAAGCGTTCGCATCCAAGGACCTGCGCAACGCACCGTTCAACAAGAACCCGGTCGGGAACGGCCCCTTCAAGTTCGTGTCTTATCAAGCGAATGACCGCTGGGTGTTCGAAGCCAACCCGAGCTTCCCACAGGAGCTGGGAGGCCGGCCGTATCTGGACCGCCTGGTGTGGCGAGTCGTGCCGGAGAATCCGGCACAGCTCACGGAGGTGCTGTCCGGCAACGCGGATCTCATGATCAGCACCCGTGCCGACCAGGTGAAGCAACACGATCCGGCCGCGGATCTCCGCGGCATCATCAAACCGTCACGCAAGTACGATTTCATCGCCTGGAACGGCAAGCGGCCCCCGTTCGACAACCCCCGCGTGCGCAAGGCGCTGACGCTCGCGATCGACCGAAAGGAGATCCTGGACGCGCTCCGCGGCGGGTTCGGCGAGCTGGCCGCCGGCCCCATCGCTCCTTTTCACTGGGCCTTTGACGCGTCACTGCGCCCGTTGCCTTACGACACCGCGGCCGCGCGGGCTATTCTGACCGAACTCGGCTTCCGGGATCGGAATGGTGATGGGATCCTGGAAGATGAACGCGGCAAGAGATTCGTGTTTTCGATCACGATCCCGGCCGGCGTCGACTTCAGTCGGGACGTGGCGGAGATGGTGCGGGCGGATCTCGAGGCCGTGGGAGTGCGGATGACGACGCGACAACTCGAGGCCAATACGTTGATCGGCGACATCTTTTCACCGGAGCGCCGCTTCGATGCGACGATCCTCCGCTGGGAGGCGGATTTCCGGATCGGCCTCTACGACCTGTTCCACTCCGCCGCGCTCAACGACCCCTACCAGTTCGCATCCTACAGCAATCCGGAGGTCGATCGAATCATCGACCAGGCTCCTCTCATCTCGGACCGGGAGCGCGCTTTCCCCATGTGGAAACGCCTGCAGGAGATCATGCGCGACGAGCAACCCTGGACGTTCATGTTCTACCTGCCGGAGCTGTACCTGATGCGCGAGCGCGTGCGCGGCGCCGACATGGACATCCGTGGCACGTTCGTGAACGTGCAGCGCTGGTGGGTGCAGAGCGCGCAACCGGTCACGGCCGGCGGAGCAGCGGACTGAGTCGAACCCCATGATCAAGGGCATGAGCGCGTCTTCGGCTCTGGGGTGGCTGCCGGGGCGGCTGCGCCGCTGGCTCGGCCGCGTCGGGCTGGGCCTGCTCGTGGGCACGCTCGCGGGCGCGGCCATCCTCGCGCTGCGCGGTACCTATCCCGTCCGGGTCGCCGAGAACAAGACCTA
>JACQPS010000382.1 GCA_016207445.1 Gemmatimonadota bacterium
AATAGGCGCCGCCATCCGTGAGCCGGCTGACCGGGCCTACCTTGAAGCCGGCCGCGCTCCCCTCGGATTCGCCGGCGAGGCCGCGCAGGATGCCATGGGCTGCGCGCTTGGTCCAGCGCGAACCGACGATGCGCATGCGCGCGAGGATGAGCGTGTCCTGCGCCTGCGGCGTCCCGGCGATGGTCATGCGCAGGTGTTTGATGTAGCGCCAGGTGCCGTCGTTCGCGAAGTTCACCGCCTCGAAGCCCGAGCCGCGCAGCGGCACCCGGTAGAGCCGGAAGCTGGTGCCCGTGCCGTTCTGGTCGCGCACCAGGAACGGCGAAGTCTGGTCCAGGCGGACCACGTAGCGGAAATACGCCCCGTCGCTCAGGTCGGGCGAGCCGTTCCCGTCCAGATCCTCGCTGTCCGGAAAGCCGTTGCCGCGCGCGCAATTCACGCGCGCGTCGCCCAGCGGGTAGATCTGCCCGCTCCTCGTCTCGCAGGCCTGGCCGCTCGCGTCCCGCTGCCCGTCCCACAGCCCGCGCCGATCCGCGACCTGTGAATCCCAGAGCTCGTTCTTCGAAAGGTCCGCCTCTTGATCCAGCACGCCGAGCCCCCATTGGCCGCGTTCGGGCTCGTCCGTGAACGGCGCGCGCGTACGCCCCTGGGCGTCGAAGTAATAGGCGTCCTCGCTGACCGTGCCGATGTCGAAGACCAGCGCCACCTCCCGCTCCGGCGGCGAAAAGACGTAGAACTCGAGGAACTCGCTGCGCGTCATGTCCCGGCCGGTCGTGGACAGCACGGTGGTGAGAGAGCGCCAGCGCCGGCCGGTCGTCAGCGAGTCGCCGAACGTCATCCAGAGCACGTCCTCGGGCAGCTCGTTGCCCGCGACCCGGATCTGCTGGTCGATCTGCCGAGCGAGCAGCGGCCCGCCCACCTGGTCTCCTTGCGCCAGATCGTCCTGCCAGACCAGCGGCGCGGCGGTCGAGACGTCGAGCACGCTCGGGAGAACGCCGATCGCGCCCGCCGGATCCTCGGGGCGGGAACCCAGCTTCCACGCCGGCCGCACCATGCCCAGCTCGATCTCATCCGCTCCCTCGAAGTCATCCAGGTAGGTATCGCCGCGCGTGTTCGGGTTGGGCAGCGAGAGCGCGATTTCGCCCGTCAGGTTCACGGCGGACTGTCCCGAGGCGTGCAGCCCGGGGATCGTGCGCACGGCGCGGTCGAGCAGCCGCCCGCCCAGATCCATGCGCCCGCTCGCGCCGCCCAGGAAGATCGAGCCCGGCTCGAGCCCGAGCTGCGGGCGGCTCATGAGGGACTTCTCCGCCTGGTACAACCCGATGAAATTGAGCTCGCCGCGCGGGCCGAGCTGGTAGCGCGCGTTCATACCGAACACGCTGGTCGGCGCGAGCTGGAACAGCGCCTTCTGCTCGTAGGTCGCCCGCAGCTCGGCCTCCGGGTTCTGCCGGAAGATCGCCTCCGGGTTGTTCAGCGTGACCACACCCAGATCGTAATCGATGGTGTAGTCGCGGCCGCGCTCCAAAAGCTGATTCTCAATGATGATGCGCTCGCTCCCCTCGCGGATGCCGAATGCGCCCAGATTGAACTCCGAGACCAGCCCCTCGATCTTGACGCGATAATTGAAGTTCAGGCGGAAGCGCCCCGCGCCCTCCCGCGTCTCCGGGCGTGGGTCCTCGTAGATCACGCTGTTGCTGTCCGTGGCCAGGACCTGTTGCGCCTGCTCGGCGCCCAGCCCCGCGCTCGGGACGGGGGGCGGCGCGGCGAACGGGCGCAACGTGGGAAACACGATGTAGCTGCCGCCGATGCGCGAGCTCTGCTGCTCGCCGAACGCGCCCCGGCCGGGCTGCCAGATCTGCGCCGCGTCGAGCTGCTCGGCGGGCGAGTCCTCGTCGAGCCCGAACAGCTTGAGCAAGTTGAGCGGCTGGCCGGCCGCTTCCTTGTAGGTCACGCCGGCCGACAGCTCGCCGAGCGAGATCTTCAGCTCCACGCTGCCCGGCTCCACGCTGTTCGAGCTGTCCAGGCGGTAGACCTGGTGCATCTCCAGCTCCCAGGTCGGCTGCCCCGGCTGGTGCACGGCCACGGGCGCGCGCAGGAGCCGGAGCTCGGGGATGCGGGAAGTGTCCTGCCGGTTCGCGCCGAGGGTCCCGATCTCCCGTCCGCTCTCCGTCAGGTAGGAGACCGCGAGCACCTCATCGGCGCGCAGCGGCTGGCGCAGCATGAGCCAGAGCCCGCTCGAGTGCACCAGGTAGTCTTCGCCCTGGATCAGCAGGCGGAACCGGCCGCTGTGCTTGATGCTGCGGTCGGCCGTATAGGCCTCGGCCGAGAAATAGCCGAGCTGCGCGAGCTGCTGCGGGTTGGCCAGGTTGGGCCGCTCGTCGCGGTACACCTCGATCAGGCTGCCCTGCTGCGGGCGCAGCGTGGCAGGCGCATCCCCCAGCCGAAGCGCGAGCACGTCCACGTGCGGGGCGCCCGCGATGCTGTCCGGATCGAACAGGAAGAAGAACTGGCCCTTGACATAGTCGCCGTCATCGAGCACGAGCTTCGCGTCCTGGACCAGCCCCTGCGGACCGCGCGTGCCGCCCAGTCGGAACTCGCGCGTCGACAGATCGCCCTTCTGCTGCGCCCACACCGCCTGGAACTCCATGGGGCCGAGCTGACCGGTGGCACGGAAGCCGAAATTCCCGGCGGGAATGTTCTGCGTCAGATAGTGGGACGCGGGGAGGCGGATCGAGACGTCGCCCACCTCGAGGCGCTGCAGGACCTCGTCCTCCAACCCCTGGTAGTAGACGTTGATGTTGTTGGCGGCATCGAACTCGCGGCGCTGGTCGTAGTCCACGTTCACGTGCACGCGGTCCGAGATGGTCCCGCCCACGCGCACGCCGAACTGCACGTCGGGCTTGAGCTGCGGGAACAGACTCGGGTTGCAGTTGAAGTGCACGCCCGGATCGCACGGCCGGAAGCGCGTCCAGGAGCCGCCCAGCTCGCCGCGCCCGTTGATCATCATGCCCAGGTCGGCATACTCGCCCATCACCCCCGGGAGCAGGTCGCGCGACGACGCCTCCTTCCGCGGCGGCGGCGGCAGGTAGTCGACGCTGTCCGCGCCCGCCGCCGGCCCGGGAAACCGACCCGCCAGCCAGAGCTCGTCGCGCCGGCCGTCCAGGCGACGGCGCGTCGAGTCCGCCCACACGCCCACCCAGTCCGCGAACCGCGGCTGGAGCCAGAGCGCGTCGGCGCCGGGGGGACGCGGCAAGCGAATCGGGAAGAGCCGTCGAATCGGAACGAGGCCCAGCCGCACGTCCCAGTCGTCCAGCGCCGGCGCCGGGGCGTGCGCCGAGTCCGGCGGCGCTGCGCCGTCCTGCGCACCGGCCGTTCGCACGGCCAGCAGCAGGAGCACGCAGGACATCCAGCGAGGACGGATCACTGCAACCGGCACCGGAGCACGAGAAAAGGCGAACGGTCGCGAACCGTACGTCGGCGACGCGGCCGCGAGCTCGGGCTTGTAGTCCCTGGAACCTCAAAATATACTAACGAGTTACGTCGTTCTCAACCGCCAGAGTCAGCGCGACGGACACGGTTTCTTGAATCCGTTCTCTCCGCGTCTCGGCGTCTCCGCGTGAAACCGTCGCCGGCCGCACCAAGACGTTGGCGCTCGAGGAGTTCTCCCGGCCAGGACCGGAGAGTTCGGTTTCGGGTATAGCTC
>JACQPS010000388.1 GCA_016207445.1 Gemmatimonadota bacterium
AGGTGAGGCTGTTGCTGGAGTCGGGGTGAACAGCAGGGGTCAGGGGTCAGGGGTCAGGGGTCAGAGCGGGACGCCCGCAGCTGATCCCTGATCCCTGGCCCCTGACCCCTGCTTTACCGCCGCCAGAGCAGGATGCGGTAGACGAGCAGCAGGAGGATCGCGCCGGCGATCGCGATCCCGAACGAGCGAATGTCGAAGCCGGTGACGCGGCCCCAGTCGAAGACCTCGGTACCGAGAAACCCGCCGATCACCGCGCCGGCCAGCCCGATCAGCATGGTGACCAGACAGCCGCCGGGATCCTTCCCCGGCATGATCAGCTTGGCGAGGGCGCCGGCGATGAGGCCGAAGAGGATCCAGGCGACGATGCCCATGCCTCAGACGCGGAAACCCGACACCAGCTCCTTCAGTCTCTCCGCCGCCTGCAGCAGCTCCACACTGGCCGCGCTCATCTCCTCCGTGGCGGCCGACTGCTCTTCCGCCGCGGCGCTGACCTCCTGAGCGCTGGCGGCGTGCGACTCGGCGGTGGAGCCCACCTGCCGGACCGTACCCTCGACCGTCTGGGTGGCCAGCCGGTTCTCCTCCGCGGCGGCGGCCACGCGCGCGGCCGCGGCGCGCACCTGCTCGACCGCGCCCACGATCTCCTCGAAGGCGAGCTCGGCGCCGCGCGAGACCTCTTCCACCCCCGCGACCTTGCCGGTGCCCGCATGCATGATCTCGGCGACCTCCTCGATCTGCTCGCGGATGCGGCGGACCGTGCTCGCCACTTCGTCCGCGGCGCGCGCGCTGCCGTCCGCGAGCCGCCGCACTTCCTCGGCGACGACGGCGAAGCCGCGGCCGTGCTCGCCCGCGCGCGCCGCCTCGATCGCAGCGTTCAGCGCGAGCAAGTTCGTCTGCCGGGCGATGCCCTGAATCGTCTCGACGAAGGTGTCGATCTTCTCGGAGTAGCGCTCGAGCTGCTCGACCTCCTCGCCCGACGTCTTCACGACTTCGCGCACCTCCAGCAGCGTGCTGAGCGCGCGCCCGATGTCGCGGCGCTTATCATCGGCGAGCTGCCGGATCTGATCGCTCAGCTTGCGCACCACGTCCGACGACTCGCTGATGTCCGTTGCGCGGCGGCGCATGTCCGCGAGCGCCGTGTCCGCCGTGCGCAGCCCCGAGGCCTGCTCCTCCGCGCCCGAGGTAATGCCGACCATCGCGTGCGAGACTTCGCCGCTCGACGCCGCCACCTCCTCCGAGATGCTCGACAGATCGGAGGCCGATGCGCTGATCTGCTCGGCCGTCGAGATCGTCTCTCCCACGATCGTGCGCAGACGATGCGCCATGGTCGAGAACGCACCGGCCAGCACGCTGAGCTCGGCCGGCATGCGACCGTCCACGGCCACATTCAGGTCGCCGCCGCCGAACTGGTTCGCCGCAGCGACCAGGCGGCTGAGCGGCCGGTTGATGGCGGCGACCGTGCGCAGGACCATCAGGATGCCGACGCCTGCCGTCAGCACCAGCAGCAGGAACATGAACCACTGCCGCTGCGCCGCATCCTCCTGCGCCACCACGGCCGCCTGCGTCACCTTCGCCGCCTGATCCGCGCTGAGCGAGCGGATCAGGCCCTTCAGCTCGCCAATGACCGGCTGCGCGCCCTCTACCATCTGGATCGCGCCGGGAATCCGGCCGAGGTCGTGCAGCGCGTGCGCGACCGAGTAGCGCACCTCCAGCATCGAGTGCAGCTCGTCGACGCGCGAGAGCTGCTTCTGCTCCTGGTCGCTCAGGGTGGCCAGCTTGGTGTAGCGGCCCCGCAGCCCGTGCACCTGTGAGCCCAGCCGGTCGAAATCCTCCGCCATGCGGGGGTCCGCGTGCACCAGGTAGTGCTCACCCAGCGCGATCTGGTTCAGGATGGTCGCTTCCAGCCCCGTGCTGATCTCGGCGGTCTCGTGCAACTCGTCCATGCGCCGCGTGATCTCATCGGCCAGCCGGTCCAGCGTCTGGATGCCGAACCACCAGATGAGCAGCATGCCGGCGACCAGCATGGACAGGGCGCTGAAGAGTCGCCACTGGATCCGATCGAAGAAAGCTCGCAATTGCGTCATTGGAAACATGCGGTTGAGGAGGCAGGCCCAAGTTAGGCGGCGATCCGCGCGCGTGTCAACAGTTTCCAGCAGGTCGGCGCGCCTCTGGCCACGGTCCCTGCCCCGGCGGTAGAATGCAGTCATGGCCGAACCTCCCGGACACGCCCTCCTCCCCGTGAGCGAGCTGCGCGAGCGCACGATCCAGGCGCTGTGCGCGCATTTCGCCAGCGATCACCTGGAGCTGGAGGAGTTCGAGCGCCGGCTGGACGTGGCGCACCGTACCACCACGCCGGCCGAGCTCGAGCTGCTGCTGCAGGACCTGCCGGCGCTGGCGCGGGCGGCCACCGCCGGGCTCGCGCCCAGCCCACCGGCGCCCTTGCCGGCCGGGCGGGAGGAGCTCCGCGGCCGGAGCCGGGTCGTCGTCGCCATCCTGGGCGGCGTGGCGAAGCGAGGCCGGTGGGTCCCGCCGCGGCAGCTGTATGTGTACGCATTCATGGGCGGGGCCGAGCTGGACTTTCGAGAGGCGGTTCTCCCTCCGGGCGAAACGCGCGTCACCGTTCTGTCACTGATGGGCGGCGCGGACATCATCGTTCCGCCCGAGCTCGGCGTGGTGACGAGCGGCATCGCGATCCTGGGCGGCTTCGAGCAGGAGGATGCGGCGCCGCCGCCCGGCGATCCGAGCGCGTCCGTGCTCCGCATCAACGGCGTCGTGCTCCTCGGCGGGGTGGAGGTCAGTCGCCGCCGCCCCGGAGAGAGCGCGCGCGACGCGCGCCGCCGCCGGCGCGAGGAGCGACGGCACCGCTGAGGTGTAAGCAGCCAGCGTGACCCCACCGACCGGATCCCACGAGGAAGAAGCCCTCGGCCAGGCGTACGACGCCCGCCTGATGCGGCGGCTGCTGCGCTACCTCCGGCCCTACCGCGGTCGGGTCGCGCTCGCGGTCGTGCTGCTGCTCGCGAGCGCGCTGCTGCAGCTCATCGGCCCCTGGCTCACGAAGGTCGCGCTCGACCGCGCGATCCCGGGGAAGGACGGTGCGCTGCTCGCGTGGCTCGCCGCGGCCTACCTTGGCTCGCTGCTCGCCGGCTTCGCGCTCGAGTACCTTCAGACCCTGCTCACCACCTGGCTGGGCCAGCGCGTCATGTACGACCTGCGGCGCCAGATCTTCGGCCACCTCCAGCGGCTGAGCCTTCCCTTCTTCGATCGCAATCCGGTCGGGCGCCTCATGACGCGCGTCACCAACGACGTCGAGGTGCTGAACGAGCTGTTCAGCTCGGGCGTGGTCACGGTCTTTGGCGACCTGTTCACCCTCGTCTTCATCATCGGCGCGATGCTGCTCATGGACTGGCGGCTCGCGCTCGTGGCCATGGCCGTGCTGCCGCTGGTCGTGCTCGCGGCGGCCGTGTTCCGCGCCCGCATCCGCGATGCGTACCGCGAGATCCGGATCAAGCTGGCGCGCATCAACGCTTTCCTGCAGGAACGCATCACGGGCGTGGGCGTGGTGCAGCTCTTTGGCCGCGAACGCGACACGGGCGAGCGCTTCCGCGCCATCGATCGGGACTACCTGGACGCGCACCTCCGCTCCATCACCTATTACGCGCTCTTCTTCCCGGTGATGGAGCTCATCACGGCGATCGCGCTCGCGCTGCTCATCGCCTACGGCGGCCGAGAGATCCTGGAGGGCACGGTCACCGTGGGCGTGATCGCCGCATTCCTCCAGTACGTGCGGCGCTTCTTCCAGCCGATCCAGGACCTGTCGGAGAAGTACAACATGCTCCAGGGCGCGATGGCCTCCTCCGAGCGCATCTTCAAGCTTCTGGACACGGAGCCGTCCGTGCCCGAGCCGGCCGCGCCGCTGCGCCCGCCCCGGGCCGGCAAGGGCGAGATCGAGTTCCGGGACGTTTGGTTCGCTTATCGAAAGCGTGACGATGGCGCGCAATGGGATTGGGTCCTCAAGGGCGTCAGCTTCAAGGTCCGTGCGGGCGAGCGGGTGGCGCTGGTTGGCCATACGGGAGCGGGCAAGACCACGGTGATCAACCTGCTGATGCGCTTCTACGAGCCGCAGGCGGGCGAGATCCTGTTCGACGGCGTGCCCATCCAGCGTGTGCCACTGGAAGAGCTGCGGAGCCGCGTGGGGCTCGTACTCCAGGACGTGTTCCTCTTCAGCCGGGACCTCGCCTACAACATCCGCCTCGGCCGCGGCGACATCGACGACGCGCGCGTCCGGCGCGCGGCCGCCCGCGTCGGCGCCGACCGTTTCATCGAGCGGCTGCCACAGGCGTACGCGCACGCGCTGGGCGAGCGCGGCGCGAACCTGTCCGTGGGCGAGCGCCAGCTCCTCTCCTTCGCGCGCGCGCTCGCCTTCGATCCGCTCGTGCTGGTGCTCGATGAGGCGACCAGCTCCGTCGACTCCGAGCTCGAGGAGCAGATCCAGCGCGCGCTGGAAACGCTCATGCGCGGCCGCACCTCCCTCGTCATCGCGCACCGGCTTTCGACCGTGCAGAACGCCCACCGCATCCTGGTCCTGCACCACGGCGAGCTGCGCGAGGAAGGTACGCACGCGGAGCTGCTCGCCCGCGGCGGCCTGTACGCGCGCTTGCACGAGCTGCAGTTCGCGCAGCCGGCGGCCGGCGTGCCGCAGCTGGTGTCCTGACGCGCGAAAGCGCCGCCCCGGCGCGCTTCTTGCCCCCCTTTCGGCCTCGGCGGGGCCGACGTGTGCGTTCCTTCCAACCGGGTGAGAGTCATGCGCTTGCTCCTCGGGATCCTCGTCCTGGTGCTGGATGCCTGGGCGATCCTCTCCATCCTCGGCAGCCGGGCCTCCGCGCTGGCCAAGCTGCTCTGGATCCTCGCGATCGTGGTTTTCCCCGTGGTCGGCTTTCTGGCGTGGCTGCTCCTGGGGCCGCGTCCGGATCTGGCACGGCCGGTATGACCGAGGGCAAAGCCACCTCGATCCTGGTCGTGGATGACGACCCCAGCGCGCTGGACATCGTGCGCACCTACCTGGAGTCGCGCGGCTACCGCGTCGCGACCGCCGCCGATGGCAAGGAGGCGCTCGCGAAGTTGGAGGAAGTGCGGCCCGCGCTCATCCTGCTGGATATCATGATGCCCGGGATGGACGGCTGGGAGGTCGCACGCGTCGTCAAGAACCACCCCGACTTCGCAGACACGCGCGTCGTCATGCTCACGGCGCGCAGCGACTTCGCCGACAAGCAGCAGGGCCTCTCGGCCGGCGTCGACGACTACATCGTCAAGCCGATCCGCCTGCACGAACTGGGCGACCGCGTCGAGCGCAACCTGGAGGCGCGCGAGGCGAGGAGGCGTTCGGCGTGAGGGTCCTGGCGCACGTCCGGGACGCGGGGCTGCGCCGGGCGCTCGTCGACGCGACCCACCGCCTCTCCGCCGAGCTGCTCGAACCCGCCGACGGCCGCGTCAGCGCCGACGTGGTGGTTGCGGAGGCCGGTCCGAAGGAGGAGCTGCAGGAGATTCATGCGCAGGCGCGCGCGGCCGGTGCCGCACTCGTCGTCGCCTGCCGCGAGCCAGAGGATTGCCGCATCGCTTCGCTCGCCGGCGCGGACGAATGGGTGTTCGTCCCGGTCGACCCCGCCGAGCTCGCGATCCGGCTCGCGACCGCCAGCGCGCGCGCGGTCGGCGAGGCGCTGCCGCACGAGACCGGGCAGGCGGCCGAGCTGATCCGCTACCAGGAACTGCTCTTCGACAAGCTCACCGGCTTTCCGACGCTGCCGGTCATGATCGAGCGCGCACGCGAGCTGCTCGACCGCCGCGGCGAGCTGACCATCGTTTACATCCACTTCGTCTGGTACGAGAAGATCGAGGAGATCTTCGGCTGGCAGAAGCTGGACGACGTCCTGGAGACCACGGCCGGCGCACTGCGCGACTTCTACGCCGCCGAACGTCTGGGCGCGGAGAGCCTCATGATGGTCTCTCACATCGCGGATGACGACTTCATCCTGTTCGCGCAGATCCCGGCCGCCGCCGAAATCGCCGAGCGGCGGCTGAACGCGCTGTCGCACCGGCTCGAGAGCTTCCTGCGCGGCCGCATCGAGGAAGCGCACAGCGAAGACATTGCCGCACTCTGCGGCATCTACGTGGGCGCGTCCACCATCTTCCGCAACCTGAAGATCCGCACGGAGCGGCTGATTTATCGCGCGATCCGCGAGGCGGCGCAAGCGGCGCGCGGCGCCGAGCAGTGGGAGCGGGCGCGCAAGGTGACCGACCTCAAGGCCACGCTGCGCGAGGGGCTCGTGTTCATCGAGTACTTCCCGATCATCGTCACGGGCACGGAGGCGATCTACGGCTACGAGGCGCTCGCACGCGGCACGCGCCGCGAGCTACGCTCGCCCGAGGTGCTCTTCGATGTGGCGGAGGAGGCCAACCTGATCTGGGAGCTGGGACGCCTGCTGCGCGTGCGCGCCGTGCAGGGAATCCTGCATGAGCTGGGGCCCGACCAGCACCTGTTCCTGAACGTGGATCCGCGCGACTTCGACGACCCCAGCTTCCGCAACATGAGCGCGCAGGACCTCGGGATCGAGGACCCGAGCCGCATCGTGCTCGAGATCACCGAGCGGACCGCGATCAAAGACTACCCGCGCTTCCAGGAGTACCTCGCCGCGTTCCGCGAGCGCGGCTTTCGCTTCGCCGTGGACGACGCCGGCAGCGGCTACGCCGGCCTGGGCTCCATTGCCAACCTCGCGCCGGACTACATCAAGCTGGACATCTCGCTCATCTCGAACATCGACTCGAACTTCCTCAAGCAGAACCTGGTCGAAACCATGGTCAAGTTCGCGGAAGCACAGAACGCGCTGGTGATTGCCGAAGGGGTGGAGCGGAGGGAAGAGTTCGAGACGATCCGGCAGCTGGGCGTACACCTGGCCCAGGGCTTCCTCTTCCACCGGCCCAGGTACGCGGGTATTCCGAAAGAGGCGGCCTAGGCCGGGAAAACCGTTTCGCGCGGAGCCGCGGAGAGAAACAGAGAGAACCTTTTTTACTTTTCCCTTTTCCGTTTTCCGCGTGCTCTCCGTGCGTCCTCCGCGGCTCCGCGTGAAATAGTTCCGTTCCGCCTACTTCCGTTTCTCTATCGCCACGTACCTGCGCTCATCGGCGCCGGTATAGACCTGCCTCGGCCGCGCGATGCGCTGGTCCTCGTCCTCGAGCATTTCCTGCCACTGCGCGAGCCAGCCGGCCGTGCGCGGGATCGCGAACAGCACGGGGAACATGTCCACCGGGAATCCCATGGCCTGGTAGATGATGCCGGAGTAGAAATCGACGTTCGGGTACAGCCGCCGACTGACGAAGTACTCGTCCTCGAGGGCAATGCGCTCGAGCTCCATGGCCAGGTCGAGCACGGGGCTCTTGCCGGTGACGTGGAGCACCTGCGTCGCCATCTCCTTCAGGATCTTGGCCCGGGGGTCGTAGTTCTTGTACACGCGGTGCCCGAAGCCCATCAGCCGGAACTCGCCCGCCTTGACCCGTTGGATGTACTCGGGCACCCGGTCCTTGCTGCGGATCTCCCAGAGCATGCGCAGCACCTGCTCGTTGGCGCCGCCGTGCAGCGGGCCCCAGAGCGCGGCGGTCGCGGCCGCGACGCACACGTACGGATCGGCGTGCGAGCTGCCCACGCTGCGCATCGCGTTCGCGCTGCAGTTCTGCTCGTGGTCCGCGTGCAGGATGAAGAGCACATCCAGCGCCCGCTCCAGCACCGGGTCCGGCTTGTGCTTCAGCTCCGTCATCTTGAACAGCATGTTCAAGAAGTTGCCGGTGTAACTCAGGTCGTTGTCCGGATAGGCGTACGGCATGCCGATGCTGTGGCGGTAGGCGAAGGCGGCGATGGTCGGCACCTTCGCGATCAGGCGGTGGATCTGCTTCCAGCGCACCTCGGCATCGGTGATGTGGCGCGATTCCGGATAGAAGGTGGACAGTGCGGCCACCGTGCTCACCAGGATTCCCATGGGGTGGGCGTTGTGGTGGAACCCATCCATGAACTTCTTGGTGGCCTCGTGAATCATCGTGTGGTGGGTGATCTGGTGCTGCCATTCCTGGAGCTGCGCGGGCGTGGGCAGCTCGCCGTGCAGCAGCAGATACGCGACCTCCAGAAAGCCGCTCTTCTCCGCCAGCTCCTCGATGGTGTAGCCGCGGTAGCGCAGGATGCCGCGGTCGCCATCGATATGCGTGATGGCACTCTTGCAGGAGGCCGTGTTCATGAAGGCCGGATCGTAGCTCATCAGCCCGAAGTCGTCATCCGAGGCTCGGATGCGCCGCAGCTCGGCCGCCGGAATGGCCGCGCCGTAGTGCGGGTAGGTCCCGTACAGCATCGGGAGCTCGTACGTCTGCCCGGTCCGGTTGTCCTTGATCGTCAGGCTGTCCGGCATGGCGGGCCTCCTCGGCCGTGGTACGCTGGCTGGCTGGCATGGGCGGCGCTGGAAAGTACGCGCTAGCGGCGGGAGGGGGAATCGGTCGTGGCGGGAACGCCGAGCAGCCGCACCCGCCGTTCGCGGGGGCGCCCCTGCTCCGGCGCAGGCTCCTCCCCCTGCTCGCGCACGGCATCCGCCGGCGCCGCAACAGCTTCGGCGGCGGGAGACGCCGGCGTCGCCTGCTCCCGCTGGGCGACGACGGGCGCCGCCGCGCCGCCGGCGGGCGCCAACGCCGCGGCGCTGTAGCGGCTGGCCGGGTTCCACAGCACCCACTCGTCGATGCCGGCGTCGTAGACGGCCTGGATCTGCGCGCGCACCTGGGCGGCGCCATAGCGCGGCGGGCCGAGCGTGAAGTCCTGGAGCCAGGGACGGATGCGCGCGGCGCCGGCCACGGCGCGGGTGCGGCGCAGCGCGTAGGCCATGGCGGCCTGGACGGTCTGGTACGGCCGCGCGTTCGGGTCGCCGATGCCGTACGAGCCGCGGGCGAAGTGAGAGGGGTAGACCATCGGGAGCAGGACGTCGACGGCGTCGACCATGAGCTCCCACTTCTGGCCGATGCCCATGTCATCGGCCGCGGAGACGGTGAGGCCGAAGACGTCGGCCGTGACCGGCACGCCCAGCTCGGCCAGCCGCTGGCGCGCATAGCGCAGGAACTCGCGGATCGCCAGCGCGCGGGTGCGGCCGCGGGCCGCGGGATAGACCGCGTCGCGCTGGGTGGAGGCGGGCACATCGGGGAAGCGCACGTAGTCCCACTGCACCTCCGCGAACCCGAGCGCTACGGCCTCGCGCGCGAGCGCGATGTTGTAATCCCAGACCTCGCGGTTGTAGGGATCGACCCAGAGGTCGCCGTGATGGTCGTGCCAGAGCGAGCCGTCCGCGCGCCGGATCGCGAGGTCCGGGCGCGCCCGCGCGAGCACGGGGTCCTTGAACACGACGATGCGCGCGATCGGATAGATGCCGCGCCGGCCGAGCTCCGCGAGCACCCGCCCGACATCGGGAATCGCGCTCGAGTTCGCGCCGATCTCGCGCGCGAGGGGCACGGCACTGCGGTAGCTGACGCGGCCGCCCTCCTTGACGTCGACGACGAACGCGTTGATTTCCGTGCGCTCCGCGAGCGCGACGAGCTGCGCCAGCTTGCGCGACGAACCCGCAGCCCACGCATTCAGGTACAGCCCGCGCACCGCGTCCGGTTCGGGCACGCGCGCAGGGGCGGCGGCTGCCGTTCCGGACGACGCCGGCCCCGCCAGCGCGAGGAGCTGCGCGAACGTCACCGCGGCGGCGCCGCCCGCCGCACGCACGGGCTCCCGCGCTGGCTCGGGTGCGGGCGCCGGATCGCGGCGGGCCAACGCGAACACGCCCAGAAGCGCGAGCAGGATGGCGCCCCCCGCGCCTCCCGCGCGCCAGCGAGGCGGCACCAGCGCGAGCATGGCCGCGGTTCGGGCGACGGCCTGCGATTCGAGCACGCGCGTCGCCGGCGGCAACGCCGTGAGCCGGCCCGTCAGGCGGTCGGCCCAGGCGGCAAGCTTTTCTCGCGCCTGGCGAAAGTTTTTCTGGAAATACTGCCAGTCCAACCAGGGCTCCCTGCGACCGTGGAACTTCTGCCGCAGGGAGTGTGCAGGGGTTGTACCAGTCTAGACGGGATCGGGAGCGGGACAGCTCAATAGAGGGGGAGGGAAGGATCGATCTGCTCCACCCACGCGCGGATCCCGCCGGTCAGGTTCCAGACGCGCTCGTGGCCGGCGTCGAGAAGCTGGCGCACCGCCCGCGCGCTGCGGCCGCCGGTGCGGCAGTGCACGACCACGTCGCGGTCACGCGGCACGTCGTCCAGGTGATCAGAGAGCTGGCCCAGCGGGATCAGCCGCGCGCCCTGCGCTTCCAGATTCACGATCTCCCACTCGAACGGCTCGCGCACGTCGATGATGACGAGCCGGTCGCCGCTGTCCAGCCGCGCCTTCAGCTCGTGTACCGTGAGCTCCGGCAGTGCGTCCAGGGCTGCGGCCGGCCTGCGCAACCCGCAGAACTCCTCGTAATCGATCAGGCCGGTGATGCTCGGCTTTTCGCCGCACGCCGGGCATTCCGGGTTCTTGCGCAGCCGCAGCTCGCGCCAGCGTAGCGCGAGCGCGTCGAACAGGAGCAGTCGGCCGATGAGCGGTTCGCCCTCGCCCAGAACCAGCTTGATGGTCTCGAGCGCCTGGAGCGAGCCGACGATCCCCGGCAGCACGCCCAGCACGCCCCCTTCCGCGCAGCTCGGCACGAGCCCCGGCGGGGGCGGCTCGCGGAACAGGCAGCGGTAGCACGGCCCCGCCTTGGCGTAGAAGACCGAGACCTGTCCCTCGAAGCGGAAGATCGAGCCGTACACGTTCGGCTTTCCCAGCAGCACGCAGGCGTCGTTCACCAGGTACCGCGTCGGGAAGTTGTCCGTCCCGTCCACGATGACATCGTACGGCTGGAAGATCTCGAGTGCGTTCGCGCTGGTCAGCCGGACCGGGTGCGGCACGATGACGATGTGCGGGTTCACATCGCGCAGCCGCTCGCTGGCCGCCTCCAGCTTCGGCCGGCCGAGATCGCTCGTGCCGTACAGCACCTGTCGCTGCAGGTTGGTCGCATCGACCACGTCATCATCTACGACGCCGATGGTACCGATCCCCGCCGCCGCCAGGTACAGCCCGAGCGGCGAGCCGAGCCCGCCCGCGCCGATCAGCAGCACGCGCGCCGCCTTCAGCTTTTTCTGGCCCTCGATGCCGACCTCGGGCATGATCAGATGGCGGCTGTAGCGGGCGAGCTCTTCCTGCGACAGCTCGGCTGCTTCGCCCGACGCGGCGAGTCCGCCCGCGATGCTCGGCACGATCGTGAGTGTGTCGCCCTCGTTCACGGGCGTCGCCACGCCTGCGAGGTAGCGAACGTCCTCTTCATTCACGTACAGGTTGACGAAGCTGCGCAGCTGCCCGTCCTCCGTGTACAGGTGCCGGCGGAGCTGCGGGAAGGCGCTCACGAGCTGCGCCAGCGCGGCGCCGACCGTCTCCGCCTGCACGGCCACCTCGCCCTGTCCTTCGACGAAGCCGCGCAGCGGCGTCGGGATGCGGATCGTCGTGCTCACGTTGCCTCCTGCAGGATCACCAGTTCTTCCGCCTGAAAGCGCGTGCGGTCACCGGCCAGCACCCAGGCTCTAGCTTCGCCGGCCACGCCGTTCCGCACCGCGACGATGAGGTACGTGTACCACGGCCAGGCGTGCTCGCCGTCGAATGCGGACGGCAGCGGCGCATGTTCCGGGTGCGAGTGGTAGAAGCCCAGGATCTCGAGGCCGTCGGCACGGGCCTGCTCGTCCAGCGCGCGGATGGTTCCCGGCTCGATCAGGTAGCGGCGCTCGCGCTCGGACGCGCGTGCGTTCGCGAGCGGCACCACGCGCACCACTTCTCTGGCCGCGCCGTCGCGCAGCCGACCGAGCAGGGCGCCGCAGCACTCGTGCGGGTACGCGCGCTCCGTCTCGCCGCGGATCAGCTCGAACGCGCTCGCCGGGATGCGGATCACGACGCCGCCTCCAGCCAGGGCTCACTCAAGTAGCGCTCGCCACCGTCCGGCAGCACCGTCACGACGACGTCGCCCGGTCCATGCTCCCGTGCGACCCGCGCCGCCACGGCCACGTTGGCGCCGCCGGACGCGCCCGCGAGCAGCCCCTCCGCGCGCGCGAGGCGGCGGGCGGTCTCGTGCGCCTCCTCGGTGGAGATCGTGACGCGCTCGTCCGCCAGGCCGGCATCGTAGATACCGGGCACGAGCGCGCTCGGCATGTGCTTCAGCCCCTCGATCCCGTGCAGCGGGGATTCGGGCTGCACCTCGACCAGCCACACGCGCGGATTCAGCTCCTTCAGTCGCCGGCCGACGCCGACGAAGGTGCCGCTGGTTCCCACCCCGGCGATGAAGGCACGGACGCGGCCGTGCGTCTGCTGCCAGATCTCGGGGCCCGTGGTCTCGTAGTGCGCGCGCACGTTCTCGGGATTGTTGTACTGGTCCGCGTAGTAGTAACGCTCCGGCTCGGCTGCCGCCCGCCGTCTCGCCTCGCGGATGGCGCCGTCGGC